>NZ_JAGHZN010000024.1:0-67902 GCF_017746735.1 Roseofilum sp. Guam
TCCTAGCCTATCTTTTTTTCTCTCTTTCGTCTACTCTCCTCACAGGCTATGCTTTTCAGCCTCCTTGTCGCCCCCTCAGCGCTTGGGACTCAAACCCGTGATGCGGCGCATTTATGTACCAGAAGGTTGTACACCCGTTGCTCGTGTGAATTGGAAATTTGAATGGTTATGGGTATATGGTTTTGTCGAACCTCAGAGAGGGGAAACTGATTGGCTGCTATGGTTCATCACTTCTCCCACTTGCAAACGGGAGCCATTCATAAAATCGCTTCCCAATTGCGCCCGTTTTCCAGCTAATTGTACTTGATGCAAAACTAAGAACCCTTGTCCAGTTTTCACCACTGGGCCGAATCCTTTGGCAAGAAAAACAACTTCTCCCACTTGGGCATCACCCAAGTTCATATGTTGTAAATTTTGCTCCAATGCTATCAACTCTTCAGGCAATTCTAATCCTTGATCCATCATCAAGGGAGAGGTTTCCATCACCTTCAACAGGCGATCGCGAAATTGAGTAATGCAAGACGGAAAAAATGCCCGTACTTGGTTATGTAACTCTAGGGCACTGCGTTGCCAATCTAACTCATAATCCGGTTTACTAATCAAAGGTGCATAGGTGGCTAAATCATTATCCTGGGCAATGGGGGTAACCTGCTGTTGATCAAGTTTTAACAAAGTGTCAATTAATAAATCTGCACCCATCTGAGCTAACCGCTCGGCTAAAGTATGGGCATTGTCTCCTAAATGAATGGGGGTCACTGACTTAAGCAACATATCTCCGGTGTCCATTCCCTTATCCATAAGCATGGTGGTAATACCGGTTTCCCTTTCCCCATGGTAGAGACACCATTGGATGGGGGCGGCTCCCCGATATTGAGGTAAAATTGAGCCATGGACGTTCACGCATCCGAGTCTAGGCATTTTCAGAATCTTGAGGGAAAGAATTTGACCGTAGGCAACCACCACAAACACATCAGCCTGCATTTGCTCTAATTCCTGTAATGTCAAAGAGTCTTTCTTAATTCGTTCAGGTTGCCACACGGGTAAATTCTCCCTTAGAGCAATGGTTTTCACAGCAGAGGGGATGGCTTTGCTCCCTCGACCTCGACGTTTATCTGGTTGGGTGACAATGCCCAGAACTTTGAATTGTGGATCGGATAATAATCGCTCTAGGGTGGGGACAGCAAAGGCAGGTGTGCCAAAAAAAATAACTCTCATGGGTTACGGTTCTGTATGATGTTGGAGAAACGGTTAAGGATTGGACAATGGTTACGTTATTGTTTTAAGTTACCGGAGGATATCGTTCACAACCCATGTTCTAGACTTTAAATTCTATATCCATCCTCGATCGCTCAAGTCTGACTCACGCTTTCAGTTTAAACTCTATGGCTTATTGTCGTCGGTATTTCCGGTTCTATTCCCATATTCTGCAACGGGAAATGGAGGTCTTGCATTTTGGGGACTCTGGCTATCCCATGTTATTGTTTCCTTCAAGCAATGGACGCTTTTTCGATCCAGAAGACCGGGGTTTAATAGCGGCTCTGGGGCGGCATTTGGATATGGGCTGGACTCAGGTGTTTTGTTTGGATACCTTGGACTGGGAAACGCTGTTAGCTCCAGGATTAACAATTCAGGAACGTCGTCAGCGCTGGTTATTGTTGGAGAAGCATTGGTGTAAGGAGTTTATACCCTATGCTTGTGATGAAGCCCAGAATGATTTTTTAGTGGCTGCTGGCTGTTCTTTAGGCGCAACCCATGCGTTAAATTTGGCTTTGCGCTATCCAAATATTGTCCGCCGCTGTATTTCTATGTCGGGAACCTATGATTTAACCAAGCTACCTGGGATTGCACAGTTAAATTCCGAGGAAACCACTAAGGAGTTGCATTTTATTAATCCAGTCGCCTACATGGCTCATATGAATCGCGATCGCTGGTTAGAGTTAGGAGGAGCCAATACTGAC
Organism: Roseofilum sp. Guam; assembly: GCF_017746735.1. NCBI lineage: Bacteria > Bacillati > Cyanobacteriota > Cyanophyceae > Desertifilales > Desertifilaceae > Roseofilum > Roseofilum sp. Guam. The sequence goes on from NZ_JAGHZN010000024.1 coordinate 1,959, forward strand.
CTGAAACTGCTCACGGCTCAACATGACCACTGTCTCTCCGATTATCTGCGCTTGTGTGATACTTTTAATCGCAATGGCATTCCCCATCATTTAGAAATTTGGGATGGGGGCCATGATTGGTCCATTTGGCAAGCACAACTAGCCGCGTTTGCCTAACCCAATTCCACAGAAGTTCTTCTAGACTAAACATCGAGCACATAAGGAGTTGCTGATTCGCACTTTTAGCCTACTCCCTTTGCTCCTCCGGATCTATCGCTAATCATCGCCTCCTTAACCTAAACTGAAGAATAGATAGGGGCAAACAGTCGTTCGCCCCTATCTATTCGTCGATCCTTGAGGATGGCTATCGGTGAAATTAGGCGATCGCCGCCATTTTTACCTCACTATTGGCCAACAATTCTTGCAGTTCATCAGAATCAACCGTTTCTCGTTCCACTAGCATTTGTGCCAATTGGTCGAGGACAGCGCGATTATTGACTAACACTGCCTTAGCGCGGCGATAGGCTTGGTCTACCAGATTCCGCACCTCATCATCAATAGCGGCTGCCGTTTCTTCCGAGAAATCCCGCTCGGCTGCAATATCGCGACCCAGGAACATATTGCCTTGCTGACGACCTAATGCGACCGGTCCGAGGCGATCGCTCATCCCGAAACGAGTCACCATTTGCCGAGCCACCCGTGCCACCTGTTGCAAGTCATTCGATGCACCAGTAGTCACTTCTTCATCACCAAAGACGATCTCTTCAGCCAAACGACCGCCCAGAGCAACCGCCATCTGGTTTTGCAGATAAGAACGGCTGTATAATCCGGAATCCATGCGCTCTTCACTCGGTGTGAACCAAGTCAAACCCCCAGCACGGCCGCGAGGAATAATGCTAATTTTCTGTACGGGATCGTAATCTGGCATCAGAGCGCCCACCAAAGCATGGCCGGCTTCATGATAAGCAACCAATTCCTTGCGTTTCTCGCTCATCACCCGGTCTTTCTTCTCGGGGCCAGCCAGAACGCGGTCAATGGCATCATTGACTTCATCCATGGAAATCTCAGTTAAATTGCGACGAGCCGCTAAAATGGCTCCCTCATTCAAGAGATTGGAGAGGTCTGCACCCGTAAATCCAGGAGTCCGACGGGCAATTTTTTCCAGATCCACATCAGGAGATAGGGTTTTGCCCCGGGAGTGAACATTAAGAATTTCTAAGCGTCCAGCATAGTCGGGACGGTCTACGACCACCTGACGGTCAAAGCGACCGGGACGCATCAAGGCAGCATCGAGAACATCGGGACGGTTAGTTGCCGCAATAATGATAATTCCCGTATTGCCTTCAAACCCGTCCATTTCGGTCAACAATTGGTTCAGGGTTTGTTCGCGCTCGTCATTACCGCCACCGAGACCTGCACCCCGTTGACGACCAACGGCATCAATTTCATCGATAAAGACGATACAGGGAGCATTGGCTTTCGCTTGTTCAAACAAGTCGCGGACGCGAGAAGCACCCACCCCGACAAACATTTCGACAAACTCAGAACCCGAGATGGAGAAAAAGGGAACTCCTGCTTCACCGGCAACTGCTTTCGCCAGTAGGGTTTTACCCGTTCCAGGAGGGCCAACTAAGAGGACACCTTTGGGGATTTTAGCGCCCACTGCCGTGAAGCGATCGGCGTTTTTCAAGAAGTCTACAACTTCCGTTAACTCTAATTTGGCTTGTTCAATCCCGGCCACATCTCCGAAGGTGACTTGGGTTTGGGGCTCCATTTGCACCCTAGCCTTCGATTTGCCAAAGTTCATCGCCTGAGAGCCAGGGCCATTTTGGGCCCGTCTGAGGAGGAAAAAGACCCCTACCACCAGCAAAATCGGGATAAACAGACTACTTAAGGCCCGCACCCAAGCCCCATCATCACTGGGAGGTAAAACTGAGATATCAACATTATTGTTCGTGAGAATGTTGAGTAGATCTGGATCGTTGGGAAGGTTAACCAGAATCTTATCGCCATTTTCTGCGGTCACTAGCGCTCTAGTACGGTCAGCACTGAGGTTGACCCGCTCTACCCGTTGGCTCTCAACTTCATCAATCAGTTGACTGTAGGGCCAGGTTTGGGTGGGTTGAGGTTGTTGGTCAAACAACGCTGTTCCCAAGGCAATGACGACGATCGCCAATAAAGCATATAGTCCTGCATTTCTCCACCGTTTGTTCACGCCTATTCGATCCTCCTGTTGTGTTTTAGGGTATTTAGGACGGTTCTTGTTTATGATTATTAATCTTATATTAACGAATATTACGAAACTGTGAGCGATCTGCTCAACAATCAGGAGCGGCGATCGGTCTGTATCTCTTGTTCCATCAAGGATGGCAGATATGAGAAGTTTTAGTTTAGGGGCGATCGAGCCTAGGGAGCGATCAGTTAACAGTGTGGAAAACCCTACCTGAGATCTGAAGGCGAAGAGGTATCAAGCCATACTTTTAAACCCATAGAACTCTAGTGATAAAATATCCTAAAGTTTCTGATAACTTAAAAACTATGCTCTCCTTATCCGGTTATAAAACCCTAAACTTCATTTACGAAAGCAGTAACTCGGAAGTCTATCGGGCAATCAAAGAAACTAATCAGGAATCGGTTATTCTCAAACTCCTCAAAGAAGACTATCCCACTCGCTCAGAACTGACCCGCTACAAACAAGAATATCAGCTTACCCATTCCTTAGACCGAAAAGGAATCATTAAAGCCTATGACCTTAAGTTGATGTCCAAAAACGCCGAAGATAGATATCAGAGTGCTTGGGGATTAAAAACCGACCTAGAAACGTGTTTAACCCAACTGGAAACCCAGGGAGAAATTGACTCGTTTCCTCTGGGAGCCGAAGACCTATCTGATAAATTTCAAATTCCCCAAAAACTCTACGGAAGGCAAAAAGAAATTGAGCAGCTCTTAAACATCTTTGAACAAGTCGATAGAAACAATCAAATGATGCTAGTGGCTGGCTACTCAGGTATTGGAAAATCAGCCCTAGTCCAAGAAATAGATAAACCTATCACCCAAAGAAAAGGCTACTTCATTTCTGGAAAATTTGACCAATTTCAGCGTAATGTTCCCTATTCAGCGATCGTATCAGCCTTCAAAGAATTTGTGCAACAACTACTAACTGAAAGTCCAGAAAACTTAGAAAAATGGAAAACTAAATTATTGCAAGCTCTCGGTGTTAATGGACAAATCATTATTGAAGTCATACCAGAAATTGAATTAATTATTGGCCCCCAACCCCCCATAGATAAATTAGAACCAACGGAATCTCAAAATCGGTTTAACTTAGTTTTTCAACACTTTATTCACTGCTGTTGTAGTCCGGAGCATCCCCTAGTTATCTTTCTGGACGATCTCCAATGGACAGATAGAGCAACTTTAAAGTTAATCAAACTGATCGTGATGGATAAAAACCTAAAAAACTTATTATTGATTGGAGCTTATCGAGACAATGAAGTAAATGTGAAGCATCCTTTTATTACCTTGATTGATAAGCTCAAAAATAATCAAATTTGTATTCATGAGTTGACCTTGAAAAATCTAGTTATAAATGACGTTAGACATCTGATCGAAGACACCGTGATACAAGACAATAAGAAGGTTCAAGAATTGTCCAAAATGATCTTTAATAAAACACGAGGTAACCCATTCTTTGTTAATCAGTTTTTAAGCAATTTATATTCTGAAAATCTGATTGAGTTTAATTATAAAAACCAAGTATGGGAATGGGATTTATACAAAATAAAGTCTCAAAATATCACAGATAATGTGGTTGAGTTGATGATTGGTAAGTTAAGAAAATTGCCCTTGAATACCCAGGAAGTTTTAAAGCTGGCAGCATGTATTGGTGCTAATTTTGATTTAACTACCTTATCTCTTGTCTCAGGAAATAATTCACCTGAAGTATTCAATTGCATAATTCCTGCAATTCAATCAGGGTTAGTTTTGTCTTTATCGGAGTTAGATCCAGAACTTTTGATTCAAGACTACCGGTTTGTACATGACCGAGTACAACAAGCTGCTTATGCTTTAATTCCTGAAGAAGACAAGCCATCAATTCATCTGAAGATTGGACAACTCTTGCTCAAGAGTAGCTCTGAAGAAGAGCAATCAGAAAACATATTTGATATTGTCGGTCATTTGAATATTGGTTTTGATAGACTCACTAATGATGAAGAAAAAAATAAAATTACTCAGTTAAATCTTGAGGCAGGTAAAAAGGCCAAATCATCAGCCGCATATATGGGTTCATTAGAATACCTGAAAGCTGGAATGGATCAATTGAGTAATGACAGTTAGGAAAAGTATTATAAGTTAACCTTTGAATTACATAAAGAGCGTTGTGAAGTTGAACACTTGAATTACAATTTTTATGAATCTGAAAGATGGACTGAAATTACATTACAAAAAGCTCAATCAACGTTAGATAAATGTGAAATTTATCGGCTTCTATACTTGCAAAACACTCTATCCAATAAGTATGAAGAAGCCATTACTAATTCAACGGCTGGTTTGGAATTATTGGGAATTGATTTTCCTAGTACAACAGAAGATATAACTGAACTACAAGCTTATCTTGAGGGTGAAATAAAAAAACTTAAAACTCATTTAGGATATCGCAAAATTTCTGAACTAGAACAGGCTGAAGAATGTACGGATTCAGAAAAAGAAATGGCAATGAAATTGCTGCGCTCTACCACATCGGCGATGTTTTTAACTAACCCAACTATGTGGTGAATTGTTAGTATAAAGTTGACTCAAATGTCCTTGAAGTATGGATTGGTCATTGACTCAATTTTTGGTTTTTCTGCCTATGCCATGTTTTTGGCAAATATACAAGAAGAGTATGCCCTTGCTTATGAATTTGGAACCTTAGCGATTAATCTGACTGAGCGATTTAATCATGGGGGAGTAAAATGTCAAGTTCTTCATGTATTTGCTACTTATGTTAATGGATGGAATAAACACTTGAAATATGCCGATCTCCTCAATGAGGAAGGGTTTGAATTAGCCTTAGAATATGGCGATATCAACTATGTTGGATATACGATAATGGTGGGTTGCTATAACTTGTTTCATCAAGGTAAACCGCTTGAAGAGATGGCAGAGAAAATCGAAAAATATCTCTTGTATACAGAGCAGAGTAGTAATCAATTGGCAACTGATTTGTTATGGGCAGCTCATTTGGTGATTCTGAACTTAAGAGGTTTAACTTCAGATATTGATTCATTTGATGACGGAGAAAAAAACGACGAAATTCATCTAAATAATTGGATGGAATGTCAGAGTTTTATGGTGCTTTGTTATTATTACATTATCAAATCTCAAGCCTGTTATCTCTATCATAAACTGGATGAAGCCCTCGATTGTTTGTCAGAAGCGGAAAAATTACTCCCTTTCATCTCGATTAGTATTCCAGTTGCCCAACACAATTTCTATTCGTCTTTAACTCTCTTGCGTTTGTACCCTGATTCCGATCTGGAAAACCAAAAACAATCCATGGAAAAAGTACGAAAAAACCAAGTGAGGATGAAAAAGTGGGCAGATAATTGCCCCGAAAACTTTTTCCATAAATATTTATTGGTAGAAGCTGAGGTAGCTAAGGTGCTAGGAAATACCCTAGAAGCGATAGATTTATATGATCGTGCGATTGAAGCAGCCCATGAAAATAATTATGTTCAGGAAGAAAGTTTAGCCCATGAACTGGCGGCTGAGTTTTACTTCCAATTCAAGAAGCCGAAATTTGCACAGATTTATATACAACAGGCTTATTATGGATATCGTGTTTGGGGAGCAACAGCTAAAACCAAGCAATTGGAGCAACTCTATCCTGATTTCTTAAGTCTATTGTCTGATACACAAAAGAGTGGTGTTTCTATTACTAGAAGTGCTACTACTACCCCCTCTGGTGTGGCTTTAGATCTCTCGACTGTGATCAAAGCTAATCAAGCGATTTCTGGTGAAATTGTCTTAGAAAAGCTATTGATGGCTCTCATGAATATCATTATGCAAAATGCAGGAGCGCAGAGTGGCTATTTGTTGATTGCAGATCAAGAAGAATTGATCATTGAAGCATCCCAAACTCTAGATTCTGATCAAATTCAGGTCTTACAAGCACTTCCCGTACAAGAAAATGCTCAAATAGCTCAGAGTCTAATTAATTATGTCCGTCGTACTCAAGAGAGTGTAGTACTTAATGATGCGGCAAATCAGGGTAACTTTATCAATGATCCTTACATTCAAGACTATCAACCTAAATCTATACTTTGTGTTCCTCTGATTCATCAAGGAACGTTAGTCAGTATTGTCTATCTGGAAAATAATTTGACGATAGGTGCGTTTACAGCGAATCGAGTGGAGATGATTAAACTGTTGTCGGGACAAGCGGCGATCGCCTTAGAAAATGCGTATCTCTACCAAAACTTGGAAAAAAAAGTACAACAACGCACCGCAGAACTCGCCTTAGCCAATCAGGAAATCGGCATCTTAAACGAGAAACTCAAGGCAGAGAATATACGGTTAAGTTCAGAGTTAGATGTAGCCAAAAAACTCCAGCAGATGGTACTACCGAAAGCAGAAGAGTTAGACGATATTGCTGATTTGGAAATTGCCGGATATATGGAACCCGCAGATGAAGTAGGAGGAGATTATTATGATGTTCTCAAGCAAGGAGATCGCCTAAAAATTGGTATTGGCGATGTGACGGGACATGGGTTAGAAAGTGGGGTATTGATGCTGATGGCTCAAACAGCAATTCGCACGTTGCAGAAGATGGATGAAACCGATCCGGTGCGGTTTTTAGATATCCTCAATCAGACCCTGTATGACAATTTGCAACGAATGAAGTCTGATAAAAATATGACCCTATCGATTTTGGATTATCACCAGGGATGGGTGCAACTGAGTGGTCAACATGAGGAGGCGATCGTGGTTCGCTGTGATGGAAAAATTGAGTTAATTGATACAATAAATTTGGGATTCCCCATTGGTTTAGATGACCAGATTGCAGATTTTATTAGCCAACAGGATATTCATTTAAATGCTGAAGATGTGATGGTATTGTATACGGATGGGATTACAGAAGCGGAGAATATGGAGAAGTATCAATATGGATTAGAGCGTTTATGTAATCTACTGATACAACATCGGCAAAAATCAGCCCATGAGATTCGGGAACGGGTGGTTGAGGATGTACGCGGGTTTATTGGCGAGCATAAGGTGTTTGATGATATTACTGTGGTGGTTTTGAAGCAACGATGAAGAAATCCGAACATCTGGCTCTCCAGTTAGTCTCCTGATCTACTAAACAAGTTATAATTTTTAGCGGTTGTAGGGTAGGTAGAAGAATACGCCCTATTATTTCAAATGTGGTGCGCTATCCTGTCGCCCCTGCCTAGCTTAGATACATGGATAACCCAATATCTCCGATCAAAATCATGGAAACAACCATTTCTCCCCAAGATGCTCGCAAGTTAGCCATTTCTTTTTTAGCTCAAGAAGGACTCAATCGAGAGTTTGTGGAAAATGCTTCCTTGAAACCGGATGATGCCGAGATATTAGTGCAGTTCTTGCCTGAGCAGTATCGGGGAAAAATCTTAGAGGTGGGCACATTTGTCGGTGTATCTTCTGTTGTATTAGGTCTATGTTTTCCTGACTCTGAGATTATCTGCGTCGATCCAGGTTTACCGACGGGTTTAATGAATGGGTTATGTGTGCGAAAGTTTGAGATCCCAGATTACCCAGAAACGATGTTATCGTTTGTCAAAGCAGCCCTTGTCCATGTGGGTGTTCGCGATCGCTTTAAGATTTATCAAGGATTTTTCTCGTGCTGTTTCCCCGACCCTGGCGATCGCCAAAAGGTTATTGATTATGGTGTTAATCTAGACGATTATGCCACAATTGGCCCAGAAGTTTGTGAAACCCATGGCCCCTTTAATGCGGTTTTCCTAGATGCCGATCACCACACTGAAGCGGTACTGAGCGATCTACTGCTCTTATCTTCGTATGTAGCAACCGATGGGGTAATTATTCTTCATGATATGGGGGAGGATTTTTGGGGACAACAAGTTAGGGAAGGGGTTGCTAGATTCTTAAACGTACATCCGGAGTTTAGCTTAGAGCAACGAGGCGATTTAGGTAAACTTCAGTGCTCTTGAATAATATGAAAACAACACACTACTGTATTGATGGGGTGGTTTTGAAGCAACGATGAAGAAATTTGAACATCCGATCGCGCTGGAAAGTTTTGCCTTGATCGATCGCGAGATTGGCCCCCATACTTTAAATGTTCAGGAATATGCGATCGCCCGTCGTGTCATTCACACCACTGCCGATTTTGAATTCAAAGACTTACTTAACTTTAGTCCCACAGCCATTCAATCCGGTATCGATGCCCTTCGCCAACAGTATCCCATTATTACCGATGTCTCGATGGTGAGTAGAGGAATTCACGGTTTAGTCACTCAAACGTTTAATAATCCTCTCTGGGTTGCAGTCGAAGCAGCACCTGAAGCGGAACCGGGAAAAACCCGCACAGAAACGGGAATGCTTCATTTTGCGCGTCAGTTTCCAAATGGCATTTTTGTAATTGGAAACGCACCTACGGCTCTATTAGCCCTATGTGAGGAGATCGAACAGGGTAGGGTGCAACCGGCTCTAGTCATCGGCGCTCCTGTGGGATTTGTGTCTGTGGTAGAAGCGAAATCTCGTTTAGCACAATTGGCAGTTCCCCAAATTGTGGTAAATGGGCGTAAGGGCGGATCGCCAGTGGCGGCAGCTATTGTTAATGCTTTGATCCATCTGGCGTAGGGAAACAGATGAATCAGATTAATGTTGTGGGTATTGGCTTAGAGGGCGCATCTGGACTGTCGGTAGTGGTGCAAGAAATCATCGATCGCGCAACGGTATTGGTGGGTAGCGATCGCCACTTGGCTTATTTTCCCCAACACCTAGCCCAGCGCCTCACCTTAAACGACATCTCCCAAACCCTACACCACGTTAAAGAGCGCCTCAGCTCAGAAACTATCGTCATCCTGGTTTCCGGTGACCCTCTGTTTTTTGGTCTTGGACGACTGCTGCTCACCTATTTTCCACCAGAGCAATTATGCTTTCATCCCCATCTCAGTTCCGTTCAACTTGCCTTTAGTCGGGTGAAAGTCCCTTGGCAAGGAGCGACAATCATTAGTATCCATGGTCGAGAGTTCGATCAATTGGTGAGGGCGCTGCAAAAAGGCGCTTCTCCCATCGCCGTATTGACCGATCCGCTCCATAGTCCAGGAGCGATCGCCCATCTATTGTTAAATGTAGATAACCCCACCTCTTATGACTTCTGGGTATGTGAAAACCTGGGAGGAACCGATGAGCGCATCCAACACTTATCCCCTCAAGAAGCCCTGATGCGGACGTTTGCGCCCCTGAATATTACGATCTTGGTGGAGAAACCCCAAGATAGCTCTATTGATTTAAATACCTTACCCGCCCTTGGCATACCCGATCGCCAATTCTACAGTTTCGGAGATCGACCTGGCTTAATCACCAAGCGGGAAATTCGTCTTCTGATCCTGGGAGAACTCGGTCTACACCCCAAGCAAGTCATCTGGGATATTGGCGCTGGAACCGGTTCCGTCTCTGTGGAAATCGGACGTTTAGTCCCCACAGCCCAAATTTATGCCATTGAAAAAACGGCAGCCGGAATTCAACTGATTCAAAATAATGCTCGGCGCTTTGCCCTCTCGAATGTCGTCTCTATTCAAGGCAAAGCACCCGACATTTTACGCCAAATTCCTGCCCCTCACCGGGTGTTTATTGGCGGTACTGGAGATTCTTTAGAAGGAATTTTAGCCTGTTGTTTAGCCACCTTGTTACCTGGGGGTAAAATAGTCATGGCCCTAGCAACATTAGAGCATCTACAAGAGGCGATCGCCTGGATCGATCGCCACCAATTGACCTATCGGGTGCTACAAGTCCAGGTCTCCCGCTCACTTCCCGTAGGCCGATTTACCCGTTTTGCTCCTCTCAATCCTGCCATCCTCCTGACGATTGAACCTTTTGATTCAACCGCCAAAATGGCCCATTAATCCCAGAATTAAGCCCGTTATCCCCAAAATCAAAATCCCCACCAGGCCACTTAAGGGTTCTCCGTTTATACCCGTTACCCATTCGGGCCAGGGGCGATCGGATTTTGGCTTTAAAATTTGGGTTGTATCTAGACTGATTAATCCCCAGATCCAACCCCCATGAAGTCCCCAAGCTAACCCCAAACTTCCTCCATCGACCCAACGGGCCAGCACTAAAACTAGGCCCATCAAGGCCAGTCCAGGGACTTGGATTAAACTGCCCTTAAAATCCCAAATTAGATGGGAAAGGGCAAAGATTAAACTCGAAAGGATAGCCGCCCACACCAGCCCCATATCCCTTTGCAGTTCGGTCAGCAAAAATCCCCGAAATACGGTTTCTTCTATGACACCGATCCATAAACTTAGGGCTAAAATTGAGCCGAGTGTGGGCAGGAAAGAGGCAGCGATCGCTTCGGGTTGCCATGCCAAGCTTCCCCAAGCTACCTGCAAGCCATAGGCGATAAATAATGTCAGGATGCTCAGAGCCAGACCTGCCATTAGCGAAACGAAAACTGACCGATCTAGCCCTAAACCATAGTCAGAAATCGGCTGCTTCTCTATCCAAACTATTGCCCCTAACAACAAGGGAACCAAAAGGTATAGGGGCATCAGTAAGGACAGTTTTTGTTGGGGATCTAAGGGATGGGGAGGATGCCATTTCAGATGACGAGCAATAGGAATGGCGATCGGTAACCACAATATTACCCACAGAGCAAAAAAAGCAAAACTCTTAAGAATTCCTGAACTGGGGTGAAGATGGGATGACCACCTAGAAACAAATAGAGAAAACATAACTCCCGATCCAGACGTAGATGCTCGCACACTTACAGAGGTTTGGACTGTCGCGGACATGAAACGCCCTGTACTGAGGTCCGTTATCAAAGGCTCAAACCCTGAGTAAAAGAAGCTTTTGCCTTTTGCCTATTTCCTTTTACCTAGCGCAAAGCCCTATACTCTTTCGTCTGGATTTTGGCTAGGGTTAATCCGGCTCAGAGCCATTTTTATCATCATTATCATCCACTTGAATTAAGTGAATGTGTTTGTAGCCCAATTTAATCTCAAATTCATCTCCTTTCTTCAGCCCCATGGCTTCCGTATAAGTAGAACCAATCACAATTTGGCCATTTTTATGAACACTGACGCGGTAAGTTGGCTCGCGTCCCCGGCCATCTTTAGATTTCCCCGGATCGAGATCGATGCCTCTGGCGGCTAATACGGCATCATAGAATGCCCCTAAATTAACCCGGATATCATCCCCTTTTTTTGCAGAGTTATAGTACCCACAATATTTGGCCCTTTCTCTACGGGATAGGTGGGAGAGTTCACTGACTTTTTGAAGCAACGCTTTCCCGGTATAGGGTGCTTCTGGAAGTGGTAAATCCTTTTCGCTCATTTGGATACCTTAATTTTCGGTGGACTTGAACAAAACAGACCCAATTTCAGAGCTATAACTGTACCCCCCTGAAGAAACTTGCTTCAGAGTTGGTTTGCCTGACTCTTGGGTTGGTCTGGGTCAGGTTTTTTCTGACAGACTTAACAAGTATATTACACAATTATAGTGAATTTTTGAAGTTTTTTTTATTTTTTTTCATCGTTTTGGGAAAGAAGCCGTTTACTCTTTCTTGAACCTTTTAGGATCATCCCCCCTATCCCCATTGGGCAAGGAGGAAAAAAGCTCGGTTCAATTATGAGAAGATCGAGGAAAACCTGAGTAGGATTAAACGGGTTCAAGCCATATCTAGACCAGTCGATCGCCAAGGTATCCCAATCAAGACCAGGAAGAACGGTAGAATGATAAGGTCATCCCTTGACCTGCTCAAGCAAACCTCTAAAGTCATGGAAGTTGTTTTTCAGATTATTCGCCAAGAGCAAAAGAGCGCCCCAACAGTTCAGCGCTATACCTTAGATGTCGATCCGAGTGAAACTATCTTAAGTTGTCTCAACCGCATTAAATGGGAATTTGATGGCACTCTCGCCTTCCGCAAAAATTGCCGAAATACAATTTGTGGCAGTTGTGGAATGCGAATTAATGGCCGTTCGGCACTCGCGTGTAAAGAAAATGTGGCGGGTGAACTCAGCGCCACCGATCAAGGTGATTCTCTCCCCACCATTACCATTGCTCCCTTGGGGAATTTCCCCGTCATTAAGGATTTAGTGGTCGATATGCAATCATTCTGGGACAACTTAGAAAAGGTCGATCCCTATGTGAGTACTGCCTCAAGATTGGTTCCAGAACGGGAGTTTCTGCAAGCACCTGAAGAGCGATCGCAATTGGATAAAACGGGTAACTGTATTCTCTGTGGCGCTTGCTATTCTGAATGTAATGCGGTGGAAGTCAATCCGGATTTTGTTGGTCCCCATGCTCTAGCTAAAGCCTATCGTATGGTTGCCGATACCCGTGATAGTCAAACCTCAGAGCGATTAGATCAGTATAATGATGCAACCGGTGGCGTTTGGGCCTGCACTCGCTGCCTCTATTGTGATACGGTTTGTCCCATGGAGGTCAATCCTCTAGAGCAAATTAGTAAAATTAAAGGGGAAATTCTCGATCGCCAGACAGCCGAATCTAGTCGCCCGATCCGCCATCGTAAGGTTCTTGTGGATATGGTTAAAGAAGGCGGTTGGGTCGATGAGCGGCAATTTGCACTTAAAGTAGTGGGTAATGCCTTCCGAGATCTTAAAGGCCTGTTGAGTCTTACACCTGTTGGCTTACGATTGTTGGCACGGGGCAAGTTCCCCTTTACGTTTGAACCTTCAGAAGGCACGTCCGAAGTGCGATCGCTCATTGAAGCCGTTCAAAACCTAGAATCCTCAACAGATTAACCCCTTTTGGAGACCCCTTATGACTTCTGACGAAATGCCTGAATCACCCCCAGAATTAACTCCTGAAACCCCAGAATCACCTCCTGAAACCCCTCCAGAACCTGCCACCCCAGAGCCTAACCCCTCCGAACCCTCTTTTGGCTGGACAACCTACGCCGAACAACTCAACGGCCGATTTGCCATGATCGGCATTATTCTCCTGCTCATTTTAGAATTTTTCAGTCAGCAAACATTCTTTGAATGGATTGGCTGGCAGTAAGGTAGAGGGATAGGGTGACTAGAAACCGGGTTTCTTCGAGAATCTCGGATAGGATTGCCAAACTTGCTAGAAACCCGGTTTCTCCCCATTCCCCATTCCCTACTCAATCCTCTCTCCCAAACGGTTATAGACAAAAATATCCCATTGCCCCTTAGCATTGGCTTCAAAGACGATTCGAGAACCATCAGCATTTAACATTGGATGTTGTACTTGAGTATTTAAACCACGGGTAATATTCCGTAATTGCCGCAGAGATCGGTCATACAGATAAATATCAGTTTCCCCCTGACGGTTACCCGCAAAGGCGATATAGCGACCATCTACGGAGACATCGGGATGGGAGGCAATCATATCTAACGCATTGAGACCGGGCAAATCGATTAAACGGCGTTCAACTAAATCATACAGATAAATATCTTGACTGAAGCCGCGATCGGAAGCAAAAACCAGATAACGACCGGCTACATGGGGGTCAGATTCACTATAGGCACTATTGAGACTTTTCCCATTGGGATCGTAGGGTTCTGCCAGTACTTGAGGATAGCTACACCCCATCAAGTTAACCAAAACCACCAGCATAGAGAGCCAAAGAATAGTAGCTCTTTTCTGACACTTGGATCGATTATCCATTCCCCATTACCTATTACCGATTACCAGGGCGTAGCACTATACTGGGCCATCCGGAATATCTAATTCAATATTCGGGCCGCGATCGATTACTTCAATATCCCATTGCCCTCGACGATCAGTTTCAAAAACTACATAACGGCCATCGGGGCTAATGCTGGGATTGCGGACCCAACCCGGATATGCCAAGGTGAGCGCTTCTTGTCTTTTCGTCACTCGATCGTAAAGAATAATTTCCGGTTTGCCGCGAATACTACTTAGGTAGACAATGTAGCGGGCATTGTAGCTAATACTGGGAGATTCAATGATGGCGTTGGGTTGATTCAGACGAGGGAGTTGGATAAATTGACGTTGGCTCAGATGATACAGATAAATTTGCTGACGGCGATCGCGATTGGAGACAAACGCCACATATTGACCACTGCCACTCACTGCTGGTTGTTCTTCCCGATAGCGACTATTAATCGCCTGGGGGCCGAGGGGAACCTCTACCGGGTTGCATCCCCCCAGAACAACGGCCCAGACTCCCATACTGATCAGAATGACCTGGCTTAACCGAGAGCCACCAGCCATGGTTGGTTCACTCCCTAATAATCAAAATTCCCCGGTTCATCATTGGGGCGATCGCTTTTCAAGTCATCCAGCGGCTCAAAATCCACATAATCTTCCCTTGGTGGTTCTGGTGGCCGGCGATCGCGATAGGTGGCATTATCACTCTCTGGAGGACGAGGGCGACGGGTTTCAGACGGGGGACGGGAATCTCGCGACTCTGGAGGACGACCATAGGAGCGCTCATCATCCATATCCATGGGGCCATAGGGGTCTTCATACCCAACGGACCGATAACTTGACGTTTCCCAATCCTCAGAACCTCTGCTCGTTGTTCCCGAAGGACGGCGAGAGGGTCTACGTCCTGAGCTAGAAGATGCCGCTGAAGGGCGGGAACTGCTCCGCCGACGACTTGAAGAAGAGCGTCGAGGATAGTCCTCCTCATAGCGATCTCCTTGACTATAGCGGTCTTCCTTCGTACCAATCATCCGCTGAGGACGCGGATCTTCATCCGGTTCCAACCGATCTAACCGAGGATCGTAACCCTCATATCCATCATAAGTATAAGCCCGGCTCACCGGTCGATCCTCATCCACAATCGGCGTATTTTGCTTGGCCCGCGAAGTTGCCAAGCCCCTTAAGCGAATACTTTCCACCGCAAAAAAAATCGCCGATCCGGTCAACAGAAACTGACCAAACGTTAAAATGGGATCGAGTCGCCATCCTTGAAAAAACAGAATCCCACCACTGAGAACTGCCACCGCCATGAAAAAAATATCATGATCCCGTGCCAGTTCTGGGCGAACAGACCGAAGAAAATACAACCCAGCGCCGGCCCCAAACAGGACAACGCCCAACATTGCCCCTGGGTTGAGTCCAATATTGACCATGACTTGCCTACTCCACGAAACTGACCGTAATCCTGTATTTTTAAAAATTTTACCGCAAACCCTTGAGACTCAGTTATGTCACCAAATTCAAGGATCTGCGGTTTAAAATCAGCTCTAATCCCTTAAGAGCGCTGGATTTTGTCCCGTTGACTAATAAAGATTAAAGCAACGGTTGCCGGAATGACTACAATTGTGCCACCCCAGACTAGGCTCCACAAAAAATTGGCTAAAGAAGGAGTCATAGATCCTCACGCAAGATTACTAAAAGATTTACTTTTGGTTTAATTCTAACAGAGTCTAGCGTTGTATAGCGCTTCGCGCTAGGGAGTTGGCAGCAAGCTGTCCTTGTGTCTCCCGATCCGCGCGTCTGCCCTGCTCTCCTGGCGGTTGCTGTACAATGAGTGAGACGTAGCATGATAAGGGATATAAGGAAATCCGATGACCACCCTGAGCCTGATCAGTTTAATTTTAGGAATCACTCTGGCAATCATGACCTTTTTGTTCATTTTCCGGATTGTCCTCACTTGGTATCCTCAAATCAATCTCAACAGTTTTCCCTTTAATATCGTTGCTTGGCCCACCGAACCCTTTTTAAGTCCCTTACGCAAAGTTGTCCCTCCCCTAGGGGGTGTCGATATTACGCCCATTATCTGGGTAGGCATCTGCTCTCTGATCCGAGAATTGCTTATCGGTCAACAGGGACTGTTAAAAATGATGCTTTAATCGCTGCTTGTATTAGGCTTGAGCTTATTGTCTCGTGACCCTGCTAAAATCGGGCATTATATCTCCTTCGTTGTGGCACTGTAGCGCTCTGGGTATTTTACTCCTAACGCACTACCGTGAAATTTATTATATGGCATAGTTAGAATATTCCCTTATTCTCTATGCCCTAAATATATGAGTGCACAAACAACCCTTTGGGAACAATACCTCAAACCCATTATCATGCTCTTTTTGGATAAAGATGCCCTGATAAAGCTCCGTAATCAAATCAACTGGGAAGAAGAAAGCGATCGCCTCTCGAACCCCAACCTGACCTATCCCACCTACTACAGTAGCCAGAATTTCCACGGAATCCAAAATGGCTATTTAAGTATCGATGCCGCCATTACCTACGATCCCATTACCCAATATGCAGTCTTTCCCCAAGAACAGTGGGTGAGAGAACAGTTAATCGATGCGATTGGTGGTTATCCTCGTCGCATCCTGGATCTTGGCTGTGGGACGGGATCGTCTACTCTGCTACTCAAACAAGAATATCCCCAAGCCGAGGTTATTGGGTTAGACCTTTCTCCCTATATGCTAGTCATGGCAGAACACAAAGCCAAGGAAGCCAATCTAGATATTCACTGGCACCATGGACTGGCAGAACAAACTCCCTGGGAAGGTGAACATTTTGACTTGGTAACTGCCACACTCCTCTTCCACGAAACGCCTCCCGCCATTACCAAAGCCATTTTACAAGAAGCCTTTCGCCTGCTCACTCCAGGGGGACAATGTATCATCCTAGATGGCAGTCAAACCAGTCTCAGACAAGCTGAATGGATTACTAATATCTTTGAAGAGCCGTATATGAAAGCCTTTGCTGCTGGCGATCTCGAACAGTGGATACAACAAGCACGCTTTGAAAAGGTAAGTGCAGAGCCGATTTTCTGGCTCAATCAAGTCACTAAGGCGATGAAGCCCTTACCACAGAAACTGGAGAATTCTGTCCAAGTGGAGCATAATTTAAGCAGTGTATTGTCACCGGCATTTTAAGACAAAATGAGTCTTCAGGCTGTCCTCTTTGATTTTAATGGGGTCATCATTAACGATGAACCCATCCACCAGGAACTGATTAATGAGATTCTCCTCTCACAAAATCTGCCTCCGAATCCCAGTGATTACAATGAATGCTGTTTAGGACGAACCGATCTCGCGGGTTTGTTGGAGTTACTCCAACGCAGGGGACGAGCCGTCAATGAGCGATCGCTGGCTCCCCTGATTGCTCAGAAAGCCCAAAGATACCAGCAAAAACTTGAAGCGCTCCACAAACTCCCGATTTATCCGGGAGTTGAAGACCTGATATATAAGGTACGGGTAGCTCGGTTACGCTTAGGATTGGTCACAGGAGCATTACGTTCAGAAGTTGAATGGATTCTCAAACAAGCTAACCTATTCTCCTATTTTGAGGTTATTGTTGCTGGGGATGAAGTGCAACAGAGTAAACCCCATCCCGAAGGCTATTTACGTGCGGTAGAGCGCTTTAATGAACTCGATCCAACCCTGCACCTCTCTCCCCAATGCTGCCTGGTGATTGAAGATACTCCGGCAGGGATTTTAGCAGCTAAAAATGCCGGAATGCAAGTCGTTGGAGTCGCGAATACCTATCCCTTTCACATGATTCAACGGCAAGCTAATTGGACAGTAGACTACCTTCATGAGCTAGAGCTAGACCGTGTACAAGCGTGTTTTGAGCCGTCAGCTCTTCCCTTCCCCAATGCACAATGATAGACTAGAGACTATCTGGGGAATTAGCTCAGTTGGTAGAGCGCTGCGATCGCACCGCAGAGGTCAGGGATTCGAGTTCCCTATTCTCCATTAGGCAATAGGCAATAGGCAAGTTGCTCTCAGCCCCTTGTCCAGCCAATCATCGTAGTGGATTGTTTCATCTAATTTGAGGCATTAGATTTCATTTGTAGTGAGGGATTGATCCCTCTCCAGCTAGGCTTTTAACCACTCTTCGTGCTTACTACAAACAAAGCCCTATTTTAGGTGAAACAGTAGCGCAGAGTGTAGGTTGGGTTTCACGATAGTGAAACCCAACCTACACTCTACTTAACCTCATTACCGCGCGAAGCGCTATCATGCCAAAAAATCGTAGGGAGGAATCGGATCGCTCAGGTTCAAATCCCAATCTGGGCAAAGTTCTTGCCAGGTGAAGAGGTGTTCTTCTAAGAGCGATCGCCCATCTTTCTGTGCTAACCAAAACAGTTGCCATTTATCCTCTTGGGGTTCGGGAATAACAGCCTCTGGATATAATGCTAGCACTTGTTCTGTCAGCGTTTCCCATTGTAAATTTTGCTGGTTCTGATACTCTTGCTGCTGCTGATATCGTTGTTTCTTCGCTAGAAAATAGGCTTTTCCCTTTTGTCCCTTGTCTAAAAGCGGAAGCTCTAGAGGCTTGGGAAATGCCTTTAAAATATATTCCCCTTTTCCGTCTAAGGTATTGAGGGTTTTTAGATACTGGTCTTGATGGGTGGTAAGATGCTCTTCCAGGGCGGCGCGATCGCGAAAACAATGGTAAAACTTCAGAGGTAAAATCGTGGTTTTGGCAAATAAATCACAGACCACAACCCCATAATGAAGATAAGCTTGTTCTAGAAGGCGATCGTCTTGCACCAGCGCTTCCATTTTAGTTGGCGATAGTTGTGGCTCAGTAATCGCAGCTAACGTCCCAGTCGCAACCACCTCCAAATCTCCAACCAATCCTGGAGGCAGTTCTAGAGGTGTTTCTGGCGTTTTAATTAAAGCGTAAGTATACATGATTGTCCATAACCCATCCCCGCGATCATACCCTTGCCAGGAACCTCACTAACGATACACCGTCTAATTGCACCAACCTGTAACAGGGTTTAATTTTTAATTCCCTCCACACTTGGCCCGGAAAAAGAGACAGGTTACCGTAGAACAGAGCAAAGTCCTTACCAAGACCTTCGCCAATTGTTAAGCTCAGTGAAACCCAACCTACGGGACAAGGGCGAAGGGATTGCTTAACCCACAACGATATTATTATGTCTAAATTAGTTGAACGGATTAATCTCACTGCCCATGCTCAGTTAGAAAAATCTCTCGGTTATACAGGCGATCGCCGTTGGGTTGCCTGGCACTGGGATAGCGATATTGGGCAACTGATGTATAGTGATGGGGATGATGTCGGAGCGGGTCAGGCGATCGCCTGGCAAGTCTTTCTCCAACATGCCGAAGTCGATCCCATCGTTGAACCCTACCATCTCGAACAAGAAGAAAATTGGCTGCTGCTTGACCGCACCTCCCGCCAGTTTTATGTCGGTGAAGGTCAAGCGATTCAAAGCTTACTCGATAACCCAGAAAGCTTACGCCTACTCGCCCAGCTTGATGGTAATACTAACTCCATTCAAGATACCGCAGATACGGTCAAACAAACGTTCAATCAGTGGAGTCAATCAGACGCAGGACGTTTATTAAAAACAGTTCTGCCTGTAGGTGTGGGAATGGTACTGATCGCTGGACTTGGATTGGCCGCTTGGACGTGGCTTAAACCGAGACTGCAAGAACAACTGAGCCAAACGGTTACCCGCACCACCTTTGCTCCAGGTTATAGCTGTGGTATTGGAGGAACCGGTGATTTTTCGGGCTATGTAGCTCATGAAGTTGGCGATAATGCTCCGCATCGCTGGCGCGATCACGAATTACACTTAATTAGTATCTATGAAGCTCATTGGGATCATAGTGGAGCTTATCATCCTACCGGACAAGTGGATATCCAGGTTGAAAGACGCGATCGGCCCATCACCCTAGCCCTCTCTGCTTATGAACCCGTACAATGGCATCTCAGCACTGCTCCTGGGGTGAAAATCGAGAAAATTATCATTAATGGCTATTACGATCAAACCATTGTTGGTGCAGAAGGCATTCCCATCGAAGAATACAGTTATCACCAAACTGGAAATATGTTGGGCATGATTCACTACAATTGGGGTGAAGCTTCCGCCACTGCCAATAGTCAATCCTTAGTCGCTCAATTACAAAACCGGACTCAAATTCCCCTCACTTCTTTCCAAGGCTGTTACCGCGGAACCAGCTTTGAACTGAAATAAATATCCCTCTTTGGTCATCCCCTTCTTCGCTTTGGGAGAAGGGAAATCACCCTACATACTTGGTGGTAGAACATGTACTAAAAGCTAACATAGTATTACTATCAACAACTAAATAGACTTTAAGGGGTGGGATTAGGACAAATAGAATGAACTGCATTAATTTCTGCAATAATTTCTTGAGATATTTGAATTTCGATGGTATTAATATTTTCTTGCAATTGCTCCAGGCTAGAACATCCAATAATGGTACTGGTTACAAACCAACGCGAACGAACAAAGGCTAGAGCCATTTGCAAGGGAGTTAAGGCAAACTTTTGAGCGATCTTAACGTAAGCAGATACAGCTTTTTCAAAATTTGGCTTCTGATATCTTTGATCAAATCCAGGAAATAATTTTAATCTTGATTTTGGGGGAATTGTCTGCATATATTTTCCAGTCAGATGACCAAAAGCCAACGGGCTATACGCGAATAATCCCAGTTTATGAAAGCGACAACTTTCCGATAAATGTATTTCAAAAATACGATTAGTTAAATTATAGGCATTTTGAATAGCAACAACTTTCGGCAACTTCAATTCTTTGGCAACACGACAAAATTCACAAACTCCCCAAGGGGTTTCATTGGATAATCCCACATAACGAATTTTACCAGCTTTTACTAAATCGCTGAATACTTCTAGCTGTTCCGCAATCGGAACCGTTTCTCGTTCATGGGAAGGGTTATAATGGATTTCCCCAAATACTGGGACATAGCGATCGGGCCAATGAATATAGCATAAATCAATATAATCTGTTTGTAAGCGGCGGAGACTTTCATTAATAGCTTGTTCAATATTAGTACGATCGACCCGGCGATTTTTGCCACGAATCCAGGGAAATCGCGGCCCAGCTCCTGCGACTTTAGAAGCAATAATTAATTGATCTCTAGGTTGGTTAACTAACCACTGACCAATCGCACTCTCACTGTTCCCCTGAGTTTCAGCATTACCCGGCAGTGGATAGAGTTCAGCCGTATCAATAAAATTAATTCCTTGAGAAACAGCATAATTTAATTGCTGATGAGCTTCCTGTATGGTGGTTTGACTCGCAAAGGTCATCGTTCCCAAGCACAATTCAGATACAGATAAATTGCTATGACCTAATGGATGATACTTCATTAATTTAATCCCGATTGACTAATAAAGTTTACCACCAGACAAGTACAGGTAATAGGACTCAAGGGGTGATAAGAAGGCTAAAGAGGAAATATGTTAGGCATGATTCTGTAGGGGCGAAAAATTTTTCGTCCTTACAATCATCTCAATCCCCATCTCTCCCCATCCCCATTTCTTTATGCCGATCGCCGCAATTGACTTTCTTGCAGGTGATGCATATGGTTAAATAAATCCCAACAATACTGTTCCGGCAATCCACAAGTAACTGCACCGCGCATTACTACATTAAAATACCAATCATTTGGCGCTAATTCTTTTGGCAATTTATCTACCACCACATAGGTACGCACATCTTTATAAAGCTTATCTTGACAATAAACTTCTACTGTTTCATGGCGATATCCATTGCGGGGAATTTCTTCGCGAATATCGAGTAACTCACTAAAGCGCAAAGGCAATCGATAAAGTACCCCTTCCACTGATTTGTCCGTATCCGGAACCACATCGAGAGCGCCACAATTACGTTTTAAGGAACGACGATAAAACCCAAGTCGATATCCGCGCAACGTAGCTTGACCAATAACATAGGGATAGGTTGGTTCTCCCAGGGTGCGCTGAAGATCTACAGGACACATGCATGACCCATAGGCAAAGTAGTCAAAATACTCGACTTCTGAGTTCTCGGATGGGATTGAATGGACTAAATGGAGTTTATCACTTGCTGAAAATCTAAAATGTTTGCCTTGAACAGTCATTGTTGTTTACAGTTTATATAACCTAAATATTGCTAGGGAGTATAGCAAAGGAGATTATATAGAGCAATACCATAAAGTATCTTGAGGTACGCATTCACATTAGGAAATCATTAATTTCTCTAAGGCAACTTGCAGCTCCTGTGTTAAGCCGGAAACGGCTTGGCGGCGGCTATTTCTGTACTCTGTCCATCGGTCATCAACCCATAGGGGTTCCCCCACAGTTAAAGTTGTTTCTAACCTCCCTAAATTGGGGTGACCATCAACTTTTCCTGTTTTAATCCAGGTAATCACTTTCCACAAAATTAATAACGTTTCGGCAAATCGTTCAGCAGTCGGTTTTTCTCGCACATATTTGCCGGTCACCGCACAAACGCGCTCCACCATTCGCATATGGCCCATGCGTAAACTGGCTTCTTCGGCGACCCAATTACCTAACCCACATTCAACCGCTGACAAACTGTCAATGTCTGAGCGATAAATACGCTCCCAACCCGCTTGTTCTAAGCGCCGACACCGATCGATAAATGATCCTTTTGGTTGGGTTTTGAAGTAACGTTCAGAGACCTGAAGGGCATTTTCGAGGAGTCGGTTTAGGCGTTGTGAAAGGTTTTGATTGGGATCTTCTAAGTCTGGTAATTCTTCAAATTTGACATCATAAAATTGGCGGTAAAAGGATTCCATTAAGGAGAGTAAACTTTGACCAACTCTCAGCAGTCTAGGGTAACGGGATTCGGTTACATCATCTGGGAAATTGCTGGTAAAGGGGGGTAAGCCTAAATCTTGTTCGAGTTCATTTAAAAGCCGATCCAATTGTTCCCATGGCGGTTGGGTGAAAGAGTAACGAATGCCAATGGGAAGAATGGCTACTTTTTCGGGACGATTGGCTTTTTGTAAATCTTCTACACACCAAAATCCGAGTTGGGCAACTCCCGGTTCTAAGGGGCTGATGAGTTCACTGTGGTCGTTAACGCCTCCTTCTGGAGCTAAGGTGAGGGGAAAACGACCATCGAAGAGTAAGGAGCGGGCACATTTTAAGCCTTCGCGGTCGAGTTTTCCACGCTGGATGGATGTCCCTCCAAGTTGGGAAAAGAGGGTACTGACGAATTTGCCGGCCCAAATGGGAATGCCGCGATCGTACATGAAGTGAGTATGAACGGGGTATGTTAGGGGTATTTTATGCTGTTTGGCGGCTTGGGGTACGGCTCTCCAGAGTAAATGGGCCATGGAATAGGGGTCGTAGGTACTGGGATGGCGAAAGGCTAGGATGAGACGGATCTGCTGTTGCTGAAATTGATGATAGAGCTGGGCTAAGGTAACGGTTTTCTGGGTGTTAATTTGACTGATTTTACATTGGGTGCGTAACCACAAGGGCAGAATGAGTTGTACTCCTTTGAGGATGAGAGGGTTGAATTGCGGGGGGATATGTTCTAGAGGAGGTTGGATGCGATCGGTGATGGATTCAGACATGGTGCTGGAATAGGGTAAGCTTAAGGTTTCTGAAGTGCAAAGAGCAGGAGTTGGCAATTGTAGTAGCGATCGCATAATCCTAAATTGGTCATTCCTAACCGTTGGGTAACGGCAACAGAACGATGGTTTTCGGGATGGATCGTGGCATAGAGAGTAGCCAGATTGAGGATATTAAAGCTATAGTTAACGATGATTTTAGCTGCTTCTGTGGCATAGACCTTGCCCCAACAGGTTCGGCGTAATTGCCAAATCATGGCCGGATCACTATAGCTCTCAAAGGCTTCTAGGGCATCCCGATCCGGATTCCAGTTGTCCATAAAGAGGCGATCGGACTCTAAACATTGGTTAATCATATTGTCCTTATGAAACGAAACCTTACTACTGACCCCAATAGGTTATCCAGAAAATCAGGAATAACGCCTAACTCTAATGTAGACTAACCTTGAGTGCCCGTAAATTTGTATCATGCTGCTATTGGTTTGCGAATCACTTGATACCCGGTTGATAGTATCTCTTATGATAAACTAACTTAAACTTAAAACTCACTCCCACTCCAGTTCCTCTAACCTAACTCACCTGATTTTATGTCCTATTCAGAACGCCTTCTAGAAAAAGGAAATACCCTCACTCGTGTTGCTCATAAATCCCGCTTTCAAGCTGTTCTTAATGCGCTGGAAAATCAAAAGTATCCCTGTGCCCTAGATTACGGATGTGGCGATGGATGGTTGCTGCGATCGGCCTATGAGCAAGGATTCATTCAATCAGGTTTTGGCATTGATATTTCTGCCGATATGCTCACCGCTTCTCAAGAAACTTTAAGGGATATTCCTGGATTCAAATTAGGGCTACCCTCAGAAACCAATAGCCTCATTCTTCCTCAAAGTCTAGATCTGGTGTTCTGCACTGAAACCTTAGAGCATGTCCCCGATCCTTCGGCTATTCTCAACACGATTTTACCCCTGTGTAAACCCAACGCCAAAATCGTAATTTCAGTTCCTATTGAAGTTGGACCTTCCTTATTTGTTAAACAAACGGGACGCTATCTGGCGAACCTAAAAGGTGGGTATGGGTATGAGCGATACACGCCCCAGGAACTCTTTTCGGCTGCTATTCTTTGGGATTGCAAAAGCTTCCCCTCATCCCATGCCCAAAAATCCTCCTATCGCGCCCACAAAGGGTTTGATTATCGGGACTTAGAATCCTTGCTTAAAAATAGACTTACCCTTGAAAAGAAAATGTTTTCCCCCTTTCCTATTTTCGGTAACTTATTTAACAGTACTGTGATTTGGATCTGCCAAAAATAAGCGATAAAATCGATTGATGTAGAAGACTGAATCAATCTGATCATAAATTTTGCTTTTTATGAAAAATTTCCACCTCTTAAACTCCAAAAAATCCTATCGAATTCCTCTAGCCATTTTAGCTATTTTCCTCATAACTGAAACGATTCTTAGGCTGGGTTTAGGCTTAGGAAAACCAGCTCTCGTGCAAGCTGATAGTCAAACAGGATACCGTTTTCAACCCAATCAGCACTTATGGCGGTTTGGTAAAACTATTATTTATAATCAATATTCTCAACGATCCGATCCGATCAATCTGGAAACACCCCCAGAAACCCTAAGAATTTTGATGGTTGGTGATTCTGTTTTAAATGGTGGTAATCCTATCGATCAATCAGAAATTATTTCTGAACAGCTTAAAGAGAAACTAGAGACATCTGGATATTCCCTGGAAGTTCTTAATGCTTCCTCTGGGTCTTGGGGATTGGGGAATCAATGGGGATATTTGCAAAAATTTGGTCTTTTTGACAGTGATTTGGTGATTTTACAAATTGGAGTCCATGATTTAGTTCAACCCACGAGTACCAGTGATACGGTCGGTTCAATTTACTTTCCGGATCACCCTCCTCCGTTGGCGATTTCAGAGGCTTGGAGTCGGTATGCTTGGCCCAGAATCACCGGTTATATCCCCTTAAATACACCCAGTTCAGAAATTCCTAAATTACAACTTCAACCCCAAGAACAGTTTGCTGAAAATATGAAGTTTTTTCAGGAAATGGTTCGGTTTATTCGCGCACAAAATATTCCTGTTATGGTGCTATTTACTCCCAACCGCTTTGATCTACTCCCCACACCTAAAACTCCACCTTACCAGCAAGAATTTTTTTCTCTTTTAAACTCACAAAGTATTCCTGTCATTGATGTCTATGAAGCTTGGTCTACCTTAACGCCATCAGCCATTAATAGCCTGTTTCGGGATAGCGTACATCTCAATGAACAAGGTAACCAAGCTGTTGCAACTCTCATTTGCCAACATCTACAACTTGGCAATCAGTTGCCATCCTGTATTAAATAAATTATCCTAAATCGAGCGCTTTTAACTGGAATTGGGAAAAGACAGTGTGAAGTCTACCATAGCCCACACAAAGCAACCCAAGCAAAGAGATTTAAACCTTATCCTTGTTGAGGAGGATTCTAAATTGTATCGCTCTTTTACTCAGAATCTAAGCGTAATCAATACGAGCCAAAATGGTAAAAAGGCATCCTATTCAACAAGGTTGTCCATATTAACTCAGTATTATCCCCCGGATTATGCAGCTACGGGTCAACTGATTGAAGAACTAGCTCATCAACTGGGTCGCCAGGGAATGAAAGTTCATATTTTTACTGGACAGCCAGGATATGCCTTTGGTCAAGAGGACGCACCGACGTTAGAAGAAGATGAGCATTTATCCGTTCGGCGATCACGTACTACGCGAATTTTATCACAACGCATCCGAGGAAAAGCGATCAATGGGATTATTTTCTGTCTACGGGCTGGACTCCACTTACTAAAAACAGCCAGTCGCGGAGATATCTTATTAGTAACGACTGCCCCACCCTTCTTACCTCTATTAGGATATTTAGCTAACCTCTGTTTTGGTGTTCCCTATGTTTGCCTCATTTATGATCTCTATCCAGATGTAGCTGTAGAACTCAAAGTAGTTTCCAGAACCCATAAATTAGTCCGTCTTTGGAATCAGGTCAATCGTTTAGTTTGGCGCAGAGCTAAATCAGTGATTGTTCTCAGTCCAAGCATGAAAAACCGAGTGCTTGCACAATGTCCAGATATTGCCGAGCGTGTAGCTGTGATTCACAGTTGGGCAGACCCCCATCATATTGCCCCTATCCCTAAAGAAGAAAATTGGTTTGCCCATCAACATAATCTAGTCAAAAAGTTCTGTGTTCTCTACTCAGGAAATATGGGACGCTGCCATGATATAGATACCATTATTTCTACAGCGCAACACCTCAAAGATGAACCCATCCAATTTGTATTTATTGGCAATGGTGCTAAATATCAAGCCTGTCAGGAGCAAGCCAGGATTTTGGGCTTAAATCAGATTACTTTCTTACCCTATCAAGATAAAGAATGCTTACCCTACTCTCTGACTGCCTGTGACCTATCTTTAGTTAGCATTAGTCCAGGTATGGAAGGCTTAGTGGCTCCCAGTAAACTCTATGGAATTCTAGCTGCTGGCCGCCCAGTAGCTGCGATTTGTGAACCCCATTCCTATCTGCGTCAAATGTTATCAGAAGTCAATTTTGGACAAGCATTTGACAATGGAGATTCTCAAGGATTGGCCCAGTTCATTCGAGAACTAGCGGCTAATCGGGAAAGAGCTGAGTTTATGGGTTGTCAAGGTCGTCGTTATCTCGAAACTCACTTTACCCCAGAACGCATTGCCCAACAATATGGAGAGGTTTTAACGGTTAATCCAGAATGGCAACTGAAACTCAATAGGGGAAAGCTCGTGAAATTCAAAGAGTTTTAGGTTTCTCTCTAAAACCCAACCTTCCCAAACATCAACCTACAAGTTTATTGAGGGTTGATGTCTTGTTGATCTCAATTAATCTTAAATTACTTGGTCTTCGTTGGGCATATAGTTGCGATAATAGTAATCTACACCCGAACCAAACCCTTTAACCCCATTAGCGATAATGCCAAGCACCGATACATAGGACATTTTCAGGTTATCTAAGACTTGGTTGAGTTCAGAACGTCCTGTTTTTCCTAGGGCAACGACTAACAGAATGCCATCTGAACGCTTGGCGAGAAGACTACCATCCGCTAACCCGAAGCTAGGAGGAGTATCATAAATAACTAAATCATATTCCGTTTGGAATTGTTCGATCAGATGCTGCATTTTGCGAGAAGACAATAGCTTGATCGGATCGGGGGGGACTTGACCTGATGTGAGTATATAAAAATGATCTTCAACGGCATGAATAACATCACGGGGGTCAATTTCACTGGTAATAATATTGCTTAAGCCCCTCAAATTGGGTAGCCCTAAGCGGGTATGGAGAATAGGATGACGTAAGTCTGCATCAACGAGCAGTACCCGTTGACCCATGGCAGCGGCTGACCGAGCTAAATTGACCGATACGGTGGATTTCCCTTCCATGGGTAAACAGGAGCTAATGACTAGGGAACGAATAGGAGTATCCGAACTGAGAAAGCGAATATTGGTGTATAAGGAACGGAAGGACTCTAAGAAGGGAGACGAGTTATAGTAAGTGCCCTTAGAGCCTAAACTGAGATTAAGAGGACGTTTTGGCGCTTGCTCTGGAGTAGGTTCATGGTCGGAACCGGCCGCAACTTTAGCTCTCATGCTTTCTGGGGCACTAATGGGTTTCAAGCCCCGTTTAAAGGGAATAATCCCCAATAGGGGTAAACCAGTCAAATCTTTGAGGTCATTGGTGGAGTGGAAGGCATTATCGAGTTGTTCAGCCAGTAAGGCCGCACCTAATCCCATTAAGGTTCCAGCGAACAGGCCTAAGACTAAATTGCGGGGAACATTGGGGGAGATGGGCGCTCCAGGTTGGAAGGGTTCAGAAAGAACTTCCCAAGATACAGATTTTTGGGCTGCCTCTAATTGTAGGGTTTGTCGAGTTTCGAGTAGTCGGGCTAGGCTTTGGGTCGCGACTTCTAGTTTCAGTTGAATATCAGTATATTCTCTGGCCAAACCGGGAATAATTGAAAATTCTTCTTTGAGTCGATTTTCAACTTGTACTAAGGCAGACAAGCGAACTTGTAGCACCTGAATTTGATTGGTTGTGTCTACCAATTGTGTACTCAAGCCGACGGAAATAGGAGTCAATTGCCCGCCATTGCTGGGGATCGGTTGATCGCCCACGACCTGTTGAGCTTCTCGATCAATTAGGGGTAACAGATTTTGTCGTTGCTCTAAGAGGGCTTTAATATTGGGACTATCCGGTTGAAAACGAACAGATTCTTCGGCAATTTCGGTTTCTATTTCTAGCAGTTGATTGAGCAGTTGTTGGTATCGAGAGGATTCACTAAGGGCTGCTCCTGCTAAGGCTTGTTCTGGAGACGCTCCTAATTGTCTTTGCAAGACGACATAGAGAGATTGGAGTTCTGCGAGTTGGGCTTGTGCTTCTTTTTGCTGCTTGTTAATGTCGGTGAGTAAGCGAGAGATGTCATTCCCTCTAAATTCTGGGTCAATAACGCTATGTTGTTCTCGGAAGGCTTCTAATTCTGCTTGGTATGAGTTAACTTGTTCTCGGATGACTGGCAGTTGTTCTTCTACAAATTGCACGACTCGTTGGATACTCAATTGGCGCAGTTGGATACCATACAGGGAATATCCTTGGAGTAAGGTATCTAAAACATCTTTTATTTTTTGGGGATCAGAGCCTTGGAAGGAGATATTTAAAATCTTGGTGTATCGATCCTGGTCACCGATCGCCTGTTGAATCGTCAAATTACTGACCAATTCCCCATAGGTCATATCAGGATAGGTTTGTTGCATATCTCGCACCAGGGGTTCGAGAAGAGTTGGAGATCGCAACACTTCAATTTGAGTTGCATAATCAAAGCTCGGCCCCAACCCTAACCGTAATAATTCCTTAGAGTTATCATCTTCTGAAATTGGTTCAACCAACATACGGAAATTCGATTGATAAACCGGGGTACGGGTAAGTGTCCAGCCCCAGATGCCTCCGGTGACGGCGATCGCCACTCCAACCAGCGCCAGCCAACGTCTACGAGCAATGACCAACAACTGTTTCGGATCAAATTCCTCCGTCTCCGATGCCTGGGGAAGAGCAGGAATGGCAACTGGATAAGGCTTATATCCGTTGTGACCATTGCCATTATGGCCATTACCATTGTGGCCATTGCCGTTTTGATTAGATTTAGGGGGAGTACCAGCTTGCATGGATTCAAAACCTCTCAATTGACAGCAGTGTAACAGTAAAACTGATGGCTGAGGAGCATGATTTTATCAATTAAAACAAATCATTAAATAAACGATTCACCGTTCTGGGAATCGAAAAGATGTTACCTACGGTTCCTAAGATACTAAAGACTGGACTTACGGCATTGCCCAATTCAGCTACACGGGATGGGGATACAATAATTGTATCGTTATTACGCAAAGCTGGATTATTCCCTTCGTCTAGCGCTCGGCTAAAGTCAATGGAGACTTCTCGCTTGGTGACCGTCCCATTGGGATTCAGGCGGATTAATTCCACTGAACGTTCTCTGGCATTGTTATTAAATCCTCCTGCCGCTAATAAAGCCTGGGCTAAGGGGGTATTCGGGAGTACTTCTACTCTACCCGGTCTGATGACTTCTCCAACAATATTAATGTTAATCACTTCTGGGGAAAAGCTGGTTGAAGCTAGTTCCGTAGCTTCATCTGGACTCAGTTCAGTGGCCGTGCCAATGACAATGGTATCCCCTTCTTGGAGGGGCATATCCTGGCGCAAATCGCCTTCTTGAAGGAGTTTCCACAAATCCACATCAACAATTTGCTCTTTTCCTGATTTGGTTAACCGGCGCACTTGAATATTGCGAATATCAGCTTGTTCTGTGATGCCGCCGGCTGATTGAATAGCCGCAGTCACAGTAACATCGTTCTCTTCTGAGTTATTGTTGATGGTATAGGGGCCCGGTCGATTTACTTCACCGACGACTGCAATTTTTAAGGGGCCTGAGTCTGCACCTGCAAAGCTGGCATTCGCTAAAATACTACTTTCTTGTAAATCTACATCTGTGGCAGTCGGAATAAAGAGACTATCGCCATCTCTTAATAAGAGGTCTTGACTTAGATCGGCAGTTTGTAATAACCTCCATAAGTCTACTGTAATGATCTGATCGCTGTCTTGTTGACTGGAACGAGAGCGACGGATTTGAATCCTGCGGATATCCGCTGCTTGGGTAATTCCTCCAGCTAAATCAATTACACGAGTGACGGTTGGTAAAGCAACTTCTTCATTTCCATTTAAGGACATGGAGTATACGCCAGGACTATAGACTTCTCCAGCTATGCCCACTTTCACAGGACGTACACTGATTAAGCTGAGGGTAACAATGGGGTTCCGCAGATAGCGAGACATAACGGTCGCTATTTTATCCGATGCTTGAGGAAAGGTTAGCCCCTGAACTTGCACTGCACCTACAACGGGTAAATTGAGGGAGCCATCGGATAAAATCAAAAATTCGCCGCTATATTCAGGAACGTTAAAGATATCAACTTTTAGCCGATCGCCTGCTCCGAGGGTATAGCCTTCATCTACGGGTAAGGAAGTGGGGACGGGGGCAACTGGACTTTGAGCTAAAACAAGGGTGGGGAAGCTACCCCAGGTCAGACAACCGGCCAAGGCGATCGCCCCAGAAGATCGTATCCATGTTACCCATATGTTTTTTCTCTGCTTTGTTTTTAACGGACTTAATCGTTTTGGTTCTTGAGCGATCGCCTTTGCCATTATCAATTTAGCCATATATGCTTTTTTTAAAATTCAACTCTATACTATTGGAGATATAGTTTAACACTCAACACCTTCTGGTGGTTGACGATTACTACATCACCTTTAGCAACTGAAATTCCGGAGGTTTCTTACCTCGCCTTGATTATACTAATGATCTGAATCGTTCCTGATTATCGTGATTTCATTCTGGAAGAAATTAACTCAAAAGTCCCCAGGGCAATCTTCAAACCGTAAAGATCGATTTTGTTGCCATTGGGTTTTACCTCGGAAATTGGCGATCGGCCCCCTGCCAATCCATAAAAACCATTATGCCCGTCTACAGGAAGAACAGATTGAAACCATTCTCTCCCTCTGTCCAGAGGCAGAAGGGGCAATCCAACCTGAATTTAAGAGCCAATTTCAGTGTCTGTGCTATCCTCTGCCCGATAGTCACTATCAAGAACCATTGAAACCTGAAGACTTAGCCGAAGCGGTTAAGCTGGTTCACCAAACCCTAGAGGAAGGAAAATCTCTTTATATCCATTGCTTTGCAGGTATAGAGCGATCGCCTACGGTCTGTCTTGCTTATCTGTGTCGCCACCAAGGTCTTGAACTCTGGGAAAGCCTACGATTCCTCAAGGAAGTCCATCGCCGTAGCGCGCCCACCGAGACTGAACTTCAGGCAATCCAAGCCTATCTCAAGTCTCCATTATCGCCTGAATTAAAGTAGGTTAAACCACACAGTCTTCCGGGTTTTCAACGTAATCAAACAGCACCTTATTCATATAATTATCTGCCCATTCGCGGCCAAATGCCTTTTCTAAGACTCGGCGAGTCTTATCATTTTGTTGTTGTTGGGTACAGTAATAGCGTTGACCGGCCAAAATTGTCTTCTGTTCTCCGGCTGAAACTGGTTGCGCGGCTGCGGCTTGGGCACAATGAATTTTCATAAACGCCTCTACCCGTTCGACAAAATGAACTTCTTCCGCTTCATTTTCTGGGCGAATAAACAAACAAAACTCGGAAAAAATATCCGCCCAAGGGGGGAGTTGGCGATATTGGGCAAATTCTGGTTTAGGTAAAGATTGCAGCGCTCGATAATAGGACTCTGGCAAGGTGCGGTTAGGATTCACTGGAGACAAATCGGCGATCGCTGCACTAATCTGTCCCTTACCCGCCACTAGATCGCAACCAAACATGGGCAAATTATAATTCGGTCGCGGAAACATCACACAATGGAGAATATCCAAACCCTTGCCGAGCTTTGCCAACTCCAGATGAATCTTCCGAAACTGAGGCGTTTGATAACATTTATTTTCAATTGTTAGCTTCTCCCCCTCTAGTCGTCCCTCCACATAACCTAACTCTCCAGGCAAATCATAGGGTTCCAGGTCTAGATAAGTTTTCCAAACCTGCTCTAGAGTATCGGCTAACTGCCGAATTAGGGGATGTTGTTGCTCTCTCAATACCACTCGTGACATAACCAGACCTTCACCCATTCAAGACATCAGCAAGGGACTTCCAAAGGATGCTAACCTTTAAACATATCAGTATACCAGGTTGCTTGATCTCGCCAAAACCCTCTCCCTAGGGTAGGCAGCAGCAACCCTTCACTCTATAGCTCAGGAAACCCCTATGTTTGGTCTCGGATTACCAGAAATTGGCATTATTGCTGTGGTTGCTCTGCTCATTTTTGGGCCTAAAAAAATCCCCGAAATGGGTAGAGCTATGGGCAAAACCATTCGTGGATTTAAAGCAGAAATGAACAGTGAGTCAGAATCAGAGGTTGACTTCACTTCAGAAGCAAACCCTTCGGACTCACCCAAATCCTAATTTCTAGACGGAAGGCGGCTCTCAATTAAGCGAATTGCCCGTGAAACCGTTTCGGGCAAAATGACAACTAAGCTCTCCTTGGGAGCCGAGTCTAAAGCTGTATTAATGGCATCAGTTTCATTGAGAATCACCTCATACTGACACTGGCGATCGCACTTTTCAATCCCCTTAGTAATTAACTCAGCCGCATCTCCGCGAGGCCGACCGCGAGTATCATCATCCTCTTTGACAATAATGCGGTCAAAAATATCCACCGACAGCTCCCCAAGGGTAATAAAATCCTCATCCCTGCGGTCTCCAGGGCCGCCAACCACGCCTATGCGCTCTCCCGGCCAGTTTTTCACAAATTGCCCTAACGCTTTATAACTGTGGGGATTATGGGCATAATCGATCAAAGCACTATAATCACCAAGCTCGAATAAAT
This sequence comes from Roseofilum sp. Guam, assembly GCF_017746735.1. NCBI lineage: Bacteria > Bacillati > Cyanobacteriota > Cyanophyceae > Desertifilales > Desertifilaceae > Roseofilum > Roseofilum sp. Guam. The sequence goes on from NZ_JAGHZN010000024.1 coordinate 35,468, forward strand.
TCATCCGTCCTGGGGTTTGGCTTGATGAAGCCTCAAACGTCTCTAACGCTGCTCGAATATTCTCAAGACTCACTCCGTGGACAAATGCTGCTAAACTTGCTGCTAAAGCATTCGCAATCATGAATGGAGCCATCCCCTTCATCGTCATCGGAATGTCTACCGCTTTACTAATCCTCATTTTCCATTCCCCTTTGAGGATCAGTAAATCACCCTTGTCATAAATTGCCGCCATACCCCCTTGAGCCGTATGCCGTTTAACTACCTGGTTATCCGATTCCATGGAAAAATAGGCAATATTGCATTTTAAGCGTTCTACCATGGCACAAACCCGGGGATCGTCGGCATTGAGAACAGCGTAGCCGTCGGGTTTAACTGTTTCAGCTACCACTGCTTTCACTTGAGCCATTTGTTCAATGGTGTTAATATCTCCCAGTCCTAAATGGTCAGCCGCCACATTTAAGACTACGCCCACATCCGAGCGCTCAAAGGCCAGTCCACTACGCAAAATACCACCACGAGCTGTTTCTAGCACCGCAATTTCTACCGTCGGGTCTTTTAGAATTAGTTCGGCACTTTGCGGCCCCGTATTATCCCCTGGTTCTGCTAAATAATCTCCAATGTACGTGCCATCTGTAGTCGTATATCCGACCACTTTGCCCGTTTGTTTCATGATATGGGCTGTGAGGCGAGTGGTTGTTGTTTTGCCATTAGTCCCCGTTAGCGCAAAAATAGGCACGCGCGATGGCGTGCCCGAAGGAAACAGCATATCCATCACTGGTGCAGCAATATTCCGGGGAAGCCCATAACTCGGAGCTGCGTGCATCCTAAAGCCAGGAGCTGCATTAACTTCTACAATCACACCATCCGTTTCTCGCAAAGGGCGGCTAATATCAGAAGTCACGATATCAATTCCGGCAATATCCAAGCCAATAGTTTTCACCACCCGTTCAGCTAACCAAATATTTTCGGGATGCATTTCATCGGTGCGGTCAATAGCAATCCCCCCCGTACTCAGGTTAGCCGTTGCCCGAAGCATACACCTTTCATCTTTTTTGGGCACACTATCGAGGGTATAGCCTTGCCGATCTAGCAAGTTCATACTATTTCGGTCTATTTCAATTCGAGTCAGAACATTGTCATGCCCTTGTCCTCGCCTAGGGTCACGGTTCGTTTCTTCAATTAACTCAGCAATGGTAGATTTTCCATCCCCAACCACATGGGCTGGCACTCGTTCAGCAACCGCGATCACTTTACCATTGATCACAAGAACTCGATGATCATTGCCTTCATAATAGCGTTCTACAATGACCCGACGGGTTTTAGATGCAGCACTGGCATCATCGTAGGCTAATTCTGCTTCCTCAAACGATTTGACATTGATGGTAATTCCGCGACCATGATTACCATCGAGGGGTTTAATAACGAGGGGATAGCCACCGACTTCATCAATAGCATCTTCGAGTTCATCAAGGTATTCAATTACAGTCCCTCTAGGAACAGGAATGCCGGAATCCCGGAGAATTTTTTTAGTTCCTTCTTTGTCACAGGCCAGTTCTACACCCAGGATGCCAGTTCTATTGCTGAGGGTGGCTTGAATTCGCTTTTGGTATACCCCATAGCCCAATTGGATCATGAATCGGGCACTCAGTTGCATCCAAGGGATATCACGGGCTGTGGCTTCTTTGACTAAAACATCAGTAGAGGGACCCAGAGCTGCATCTGCCCAAAGTTCTCGTAAGTCTTGTAAATCTTGTTCTAATTCCGAGAGGGGATAACTGCCCGTCTCGACAATGCTTTGGCACAGTCGGACAGCCGCTCTTCCTGCATATCGACCCGCTTTTTCATCCAAGTATGCAAAGACGACTTGATACACACCTGAATCAGCAGTTTCACGAGTTCGACCAAAGCCAACGCTCATTCCGGCCAGGGTTTGCAGTTCTAGGGCAACATGCTCAACAATATGGCCCATGTATGTGCCTTCTTGAACTCTTTGTAGGAATCCTCCCCGATATCCTGGGGCACAATAGTGTTCAACTAAACTGGGTAAAGCTTGGGTGAGACCTTCATAGAAACCGGGAATTGTATTCGAGGGTCTTTCGGCTAGATCTTCTAAGTCTAGGCGTAGGATCGCCAATTTGGTTCGGCGAATACTCCAGTAATTTGGGCCACGTAAGGTTAGGGTTCTGAGGATTTTCATGGGGCAGATGGATCGCGCAATGCTAGGGATGCTAAGGAAGGCAAGCTGCTATGGCAGATAGGTTGATACAGGTTGTTAGTTAACGATTTTGACATCCTGATTCCACCCTCTGGTAAGCATGAAGGGTAAAGTGGATGAGAAACTGTTCACATTGGACAGTTCTTGGGATTTAACTTGACATTGGTCAGTTTCCGGTTTGGCCGGGATCGATAATGATTTCTCTTGAGTGCATATTGTAGTGTCCTCCATGGCAAAGGATATGAACCTTGAGGTTGCAGATACTTAGGGGATCGGTTGCACCAACGATGTGTTCATTGTTGAAGAGGAGATTTCCAGGATCGACGATGGTGACGGTGCCTTTGCCAATGACAGATAAGAGTCCATCCCCTTCAACGATCGCGCAGGTATCTTCGTCTATACCGATGCCGATACGGTCTGAGTAAGCAGATATGGCACTGATTAGTCGAGCCATACGATTACGGTTATGGAAATGCTGATCGACAAGCAGTTCGGGCACGATCGCCAATCCCGTCGTTACATCAACCAGGGAACGATTGGGGGATTCACCACTGCCGCCACCAGCAATCATATATTCTCCCATAACAGCGGCCCCAGCGCTCGTTCCAGCCAGGGTAATTTGACCGGCTTGGGCCTTTTTACGCACAGTTTCCATCACTGGAGTATCGGCCAGAAGTCCACATAACCGCAGTTGATCCCCTCCAGTCATGAAGACTCCGGTACACTCTTCGAGGAACGTTTGCCATTGGGAGGCGCTGGCACTTTCCCGGTCTCGAATGTCAAAGACCATGATATCTTTAGCACCCATATCTGTAAAAATGGTGCGGTAGCGATCGCCCACCAATAAGGGTTCGCGAGAGGCTGAAGGGATTATCCCGAGTTTAGCCTCTTTCCCCCCAGAGCGTTTAAAAAAGGTTTGCAGAATTTCTCGACCATGAATTTTGTCTTCTGCACCGCCAATGATCATAATTGAGGTTTTGGTCGATCGAGGCGTGTGTGGCGATTGGGGTTGGGATTGAAACTTTAACATGGAACTGACTTTACACATCATGGTGACTTATGGGGGTTAGAAGAGAAGTTTTAAAAAAGGATTCTCTTCTGAAGCGGTCAACAAGGGACTAGTAAGGGGTTGAGCAATTCAACCCTGAAGACCTTCAACCTCTGGGATTTCGGGTATCTTCTATGCTATAGCTTAATGGCCAATACATAATCTAATCACAGGGAAATCCGCTCTCTGTGATGCTAGTTCAGTTGAATAGGAGTCACTCTTGCGATTCGATCTCATTACACTGTTTCCTGATTTTTTCTCGTCCCCCCTGAGTTCAGGATTGTTGGGCAAGGCTCTTGCCAAAAACATTGCTCAGGTTTATTTGACCAACCCCCGCGATTTTACCACTGATAAGCACCATAAGGTAGATGATGAACCTTATGGGGGGGGTGTGGGCATGGTGATTAAGCCGGAACCTATTTTTGCAGCGGTGGAATCTTTACCGCTGGGGAATCATCGTGAGGTGCTGTTGATGACTCCCCAGGGAGAGCCTCTAGAACAGGGATTGTTTAAAACTTGGGCGAGGGAGTATGACCAGTTGGCGATTATTTGCGGCCATTATGAGGGGGTAGATGAGCGGGTGTTAAGTTTGGTGACTCGTGAGGTGTCTTTGGGGGATTTTGTGCTAACGGGGGGTGAGATTCCGGCCTTGGCGATCGTCAATGGGGTAATTCGGCTGTTACCAGGAACAGTGGGAAAGGAGGAGTCTTTAAAGGCGGAGAGTTTTGAGGAGGGATTGTTGGATTATCCTCACTATACCCGACCGGCTGAGTTTCGCGGCCAGAGAGTTCCTGATGTCCTGCTCTCAGGGGATCATGGCCGAATTGCCCAATGGCGCTACGAGCAGCAGATCAAACGAACGAAGGAGCGACGACCCGATTTGTATGAAGCGTGGTTGGAACAATGATTGCTTGTTACAATGAAAGTTTTTGGAATAGATCGGCCACGGGTAAGGTAAAGCCAGGAATCACCTCTTCACCGTCTAAAGCGTCAACCGATTTCAGCAGGCGATCGGGTTCTTGGGCAGAGCGATAAACCAAGACATAATGTTCGCTAGGGTGAATAATCCAGGCTAGGCGAGTACCATTCTCAAAATACTCCACCAGTTTGTCGTGTATTTCTTCAACAGTGTTGCCAGGAGATAGGACTTCAACGACCAGATCGGGCGCACCCTCTAAAAATCCAGAGGGGAGTTCGGTCATTCCTTGCAAACGCTCTTTAGCAAAGAAGGAAATATCAGGAGAGCGCCTATTCCCATTTTTCATTTTGAAGGCAGTGCTGGAGTCAAACAAAGCTCCTAGTTTCTGGGTATTGACTACTGCAAAAAGAGCAGAGCTTAGAATAATGGCAATATTGCCATGTAATGCCCCTGAATTGCCCATGTCGATCAATTCTCCATTTACGATTTCATAGCAGTGTCCGTCCTTGGGCAGTGCCATGAATTCCTCATCTGTCCAAACTTTTTTTTCTGTTATTACTTCAGTTGCAGTCAGCACAAGTGAACTCCTTACAATTACTGTCGATCGCGACGACGTTCAAACTCAGCAAAAATAATGACTACCCTCGATTATGCCAGATTGAAGACATCTTCGTAGATCTGGACCATGGTGAGGGTTAGTCCTACTGATTCTAAGGTTAATACACTTTCTGCGTCTAAGATTTGGACTGTCCAGTTGCCAGGAGCGTCTTGGCGATAGACTTCAACTTGGATTCGATCTTGGGAGACAAGAACGTATTCTTTGAGGCTTTCTAGTTTTTGATAGTTCGTCAGTTTTTCTCGCCGGTCAAGGCTTTCTGTGCTTTGGGAAAGGACTTCAACGATCAGGTTGGGCTGAGTTTTGAAGTATTGATGATTGTCTGTCTGATTGGAGGGTAGGCAGAGATCGCATCTTCTGGTTATCTGGGTATGATTCGATTCCTCTACTGTAGCGTTTCCAGACGGGAGGGAGAAAAACCGGCGATCGCTCTCTTTTATGTAATTCTGATAAGGGTTCTAATTGATCCTCTAGAATGGGTTTTAAGTCTCCTAATGTAATTGGCCTCTCCAATAGACAAACTGGGGTAAGCGAGGATTGGCCAATAACAAATCCGATTCTAGACCTACATTAATCATTCACTTCAGCAACTCTGGCCTGGGTTAACAACTTTAGAGTATCGAGCCGCTCAATTGATGAGGTTGAATCAGTGACAGGAAGGTTAAGACCGGATAAATAACAGGTGCAGACCGTTAAGGCAGAGCAGATATATTAAATAGAGCATCAAGATAAACCCGTGCTGCCTTCCGATAGCTAGATTGATGGCTCTCTGGAGTCTGACCATTTCCATTTTGCAGCAAAAATAGGGACAAGGCCGCAGAAAATACCCGCTCTTGATCCCAATCGGGATGATTTTCTAAATAGCATTGGATGGATTCGTGGAGGTCTTCAGGTATTTCTGCCAGAATACTCACAGTTGTAGTATGCATATGCAGCCCTCTAGGGTTGGGTTGAGTGGATGTTGGCATGATGCCTTGCGACTCTATTGTGTGCTACGAATGGGGGGTCTTGTCAATGTTGCGAAATATTAAAAAAGCCAATCATTTTTTGTTACATAAACGATAGAATAAGGGTTTGAAGCTAGTTTTTGTTACATAACTTTATTTTTCTGGAATAGAGAATCGAGACCGTCACCCCTGGAGGAAAATCCCCAAGTCAAGCCTAGTGATACGGTGAGATAGGAGTTCTGTCAGATTAAGGTTGTGTAAAATTCTGGAGAAGTTGTGGAAAAGACCAGGGAAACTTGTGGAAATGTTGTGGAAGTTGTGGGGAAAAGAGGGGGAAATGATAAGAATTACAAATTTTGGGATGGGGGAGAATGGGGAGATGGGGGGGATAGGAGGACACGGAGACATGGTGATTGGTGTGTAGCACGAATAAATGAATTTGATATGAGTTTACGTCTAATGGGAATGAAAATATGAATCCATCAGACGTAATGGTTCATGATTAATGGTTAATTATTCATTGTTCTTAGGCGGCTGATACGCTCTCTTTTGGCCAGGTGTGGCCGAGAGCTGTAAAGACTTGGCGCTGTTCAAAGAGGAGAACAAGATCGGGGTTAATTTTGCCGTTGTCGGCTTCTTCATGGAGAATTTTCATGACGATATCAATGGGAAGGCGGCGTTTATAGGGGCGATCTGCGGCAGTGAGCGCGTCATAGATATCGGCAACGCTCATCATTTGGGTTTGCATGGGGATATCTTGTTGATGGAGTCCTTGGGGATATCCGCTGCCATCAAGTTTTTCATGGTGTCCGTAGGCGATCGCCGGAATATCTTGTAAACCTTTTGTCCAGGGAATGCGCTTGAGAAATTCGTAGGAATGGGTGACATGGGCCTCGATCGCCAACCGTTCTTGAGTCGTTAAATTGCCTCGAACCACCAGTAACTGAGCGATTTCGTCGGGTTTGAGTAAGGGTTTTTGTTGACCATCCACATCTCGATAGGTGAATTGGGCAATCTTTTCTAATTGCTGCTTGAACGTCTGATAATGAGTCTTGAGTTCTTTGGTTTCAATGGCTAAGGGACGCTTGAGGTCTTCAATTAGGGCTAAAGATTCTTTTAAGTAGGCGATCGCCTGATTTAATTCCTGGTCTAATTGCCCCAAACGATCGCAATGGGGACAATCCTCTTCCGTATCTTCTGAATGGTGATGACTGGGATGTTCAACTAAATACTTAAACTTGTTTTGATAGCACTCCATTTCTAACGTCCGTTGAGCCAAGGAAAACCGATGGCGAATCACTTCTAACTGTTCGGGATAAAGCTTTTCTCGCTTCCCTAAAATGGTTTCCGGAACCAAGACTTTACCAAAATCATGTAGCAAAGAGGCATAGCGAATTTCTTGAAGTTGCCGGTCATTAAACCAAATTAAATGGAGGGGGCCGGAGTGAATATCATTCACTTCTTGGGCTAGTCTAACGGTTAATTCTGCTACCCGTTCCGAATGTCCAGAAGTGGTCGGATCGCGGGCTTCGATAACTTGTACAGAGGCTTTCACGAAACCCTCAAATAGAGTTTCAATACTTTGTTGTAGGTGATTTCGTTCAATGGAAATAGCCGCTTGGGAAGCGAGCGATCGCACAATTTGCTCTTGAAACTGGCTAAACGGTAAAGTATTCTCTAGAGCATTAGTGGCAGTAATGTGCAGCTCTGGTTGGTGTTTGCGATTAATTAACTGTAAGACTCCAATGACTGTCCCTTCATTATTTTGCATCGGCAGCACCAAAACCGAACAAGTCCGATAAGCAAAATCATGGTCAAAGCTGCGATCGAGTTGATAAGGAACGGAGGAGGGGAGTTGGTACGCATCGACAATATTTAAGGTATCCCCAGTCAGAGCTACATAACCGGCTAAACTTTTCGGAGTTAAGGGAATAGCAAATTCCTGAAACAGACGGGTCGAGATCGAATCATTTTGGGCGGTCTTAAAAATCAACTCTTGGGCATCTTCTTTGTGGTTGACTAAATAGACACTTCCGGCATCACTAGAAGTGATTTCCCGACTTTTGGACAAAATCAGATCTAATAACTGTTGTAAATCGTGACTCCCTGATAGAGCGGTACCAATAGCGAGGAGTTCTTCGACTAAGTTGGCTCGTTTAGTTGCTTCGTCTGCATCTTTTTGTACAACTAAACAGGCTAATTCGGGATGCTGTTCATCCATGATCTTAAGTCCTCATTGGCTTTTGCTGAACTGATGCACCCGATAGAACTTTGGAGAGTTGATAGGTATACCTGTCTTCTATCCACGTCTGTCTTGGTTCAGAGGTAATGCGAAATACCCAAGTAAGAATACTATAGTGGTTTTTCTAGTATATCTTGAAATTAGTTTAAACAAGTATATGTAGGGGCAAAAAAAAATTCGCCCCTACAAAAATATCTCACTGTTATTTAGATTGACTATATTACTTGAACTCTAGCTTGCTCTCTATTGAGAAGATTACGGAAGATGATTAACAAGGGGGATAATTCCCCTTGTTAACTAAAGTTTCCCTGATTAAATAATGTCAGTTTTGGTTAAGGGCATTTTGCGGCTAATTTGACCCAAGAACCGAGATTACAGCAAAAGAGAGTCTAAACGTTTCCGGTTATTCAAAACTGACGTGAAGTAAAGTTTTATTAACCCCTGACGATCGCGGGATTAATCGCCTAACTGAGGACAGGTTTTTGCGCTCCACTTACACTGATAGACATAGGGTTTTTGCCAATCGAGGGGAAGTTCTAGCAAGTCACGGGAACCGGTGAATCCTTGACCAAAAAACAATAAGACGGCGACACAGTTCAGGATAATGTGGGCCATGCGCCATTTATGGGAGCGATCGCGGTAAATATCTTGTACGATCGCTAAAGAGAAAATCATTAATAGGGCCGCAGTAATACCATAATAATAGTGAGAAATATACCATTCATAGCCCCGTCGAAACACACCATCTTGACAACCTAGAACGACTAGACCCATACCTGCACCGGTTGCAAATACACCTCGCCATAATTTAGAGCCACGTTTACTAACGCGGAAGAGGTAAACTAGGGAAGTAATAGTAGCAGCAAATAACAGGGCGACTAAAATAGCTTCAGCGGTACTAGAGCGGGGTTTATCAATAAACAAGACATAAGCCAGGGCAACTAAGCTGATGCCAACTACAGAACCCGTAAGCCATTGGCCAATTCTGACATGATCTGGGCCAACGATAGTCGGAATTTTACTTTTATCCCCTGCTGCTATTTGTAATCGTCGTTGGCGAGTTTGCCAGGCGAAGTGAACCACAATACCAATGAGGGGATAAACAAGGGCTACAGCTAGGGTAGGATGTATTATAGCGAGTATATCTTTGGTGTCCATAGATTTTCAGTGAGGTTAATGGATACTTTCTAGCCTATTCGAGATGGAGCGATCGCAGATTAATTCTTACTGAGTGATTCTTGAGATAATCCTTACCTCAGATTCAAGCGAGATCTTGACCCATGGGTTACAACCATACAAAGGAAAACTTTCAGGGAAAAAGGTGACCCATTACCGATTACCAGCGCGTGGTGCTTATGGATATCAACAACCTTTTAAATCAACTGGCAAACCAGGAACAAGAATTACAAGAGCAGGAATTTCTCGCACCTTGTGTAGCGGGAGGAAGGGTGAAAACGGCGATCGCCTCTATCGCGTATTGTTTTCAACCGCAACCGGCGGACTTTGAAGGCTGGGGCATTTTCAAACCTCTCGATACGCGGACAGCTCAATGGGTGGATGAGCCAACTTTGCCGCAAATTAGCGAGTATTTAAATTTGCTCAAACCCCTAAGATTTTGGCTCAGTTATCGCCTGAAAGGACAAACTTGGTTAGCTTATCCGGTAAATGGGGATGAAGCGAGAAAACGCTATGGCATTACTCAACCGACTCCGGTTCATTTGGTTACTGAGGGCGGGGCATTTGAAACGATTATCGCCCGTGGAGATGGATCTACCTGGTGGTTTGAGAGTGTGGATCGCCGTGCCGATCCGCAAATTACGGATACGCTGAAGCAGCACTTAAAACAGTTAACTGACCCCGAAACGCTTCACTTTTCGGGCATGACTCCAGAAGCCAAAATTACTTATGAATTGGTAGCTGGACAACAGGAAGAATTTGGTACGGAAAAACGCGATCGCCGTCGCTTAAATCAAGCGCTGAAACAAGGGGGAGGATCGCTACAAGAATTTGCCGATCGAGGGGATTATTGGCACGTAGAATGGACAACGGCGGATGGAGAACACCATGTTTCTGCGATTAGTAAAGGGGATTTAACCGTGATGAGTTCGGGGATTTGTCTGAGTGGGCGCGATCGCGACTTTGATTTACAATCCCTGGTAGGCGTGATGGAAAATCGAGATTAATTATGGTGGCAGAACGAGCATAATGAAGGAAGCCGGGAATTGTAATTGATCTGATGGGAGAGGAAATATGGAGCCTCTTGGTTTGATTATGGCAGCGTTAGTAGCGGGTGCGGCTAAAGCTGCTGGTGATGCTGCACCGGATGCGTATCAAGGACTGAAGGCGTTGATTAAGCGAAAGTTTGGTGGGGAACCGAAGGCGGAAATGGTGTTAGAAGAACATGAGAGTGACCCGGAAACTTACGAAGGGCCTTTGAAGAAAAAGTTACTCGAAGCAGGAGCAGATCAGGATCAGGCAATTATCGCGGCTGCTCAGAAACTGCTCGATGAGATGGAGTCGAAAGAGTCAATCCCTGGGAGCTTTCAGACGACATTTGAAGCGGAGGTGAAAGGGGCGCAAGTTGGACATGGTAACCAGCAAACCAATACGTTTAGTTAAATTAATGTTTGATGTGCTGGGGATGGGGCGGGTTTACAGGATTGATGGTAGGTTTCCCAGAGCTGGGTAAAACCCGCCCCTTGTATCTTAAGAGAGGAGGCGATCAGGCCAAGGAGGAGATCGCGCTGGGTCAGAGATCGTTAAACAGCAAGCTCCATCGATGTAGATCAGGAGGGAAATAAAGAACAGACAACAGAACAACCTCAGGTAGTCATAGGAGAGGAAAAGTACAGAAATACTCAAATGATCATGCCCTAATATCATTTCTCTTTAAGTTTGGAACTAAGGATTCATGATTAAGCATCGACTGTGCGTCCCTTTTGCGGGAAAATCCCTGCCGGACGGACTTGCAGGAAGGCAATAATGAACGCAAATACCATCACCTTTGCCATGCTAGTCGTGGCAAAAAAGGTAAAGAAATCCGCAATGGGTTGAATAGGAGTGGCAATTAAGGCGAGGGTGCCGGAACCGATGAGATAGTTTAAGGTACCAATGGATAAGGCTGCCACTAAGCTACCCACCAATTTACCCACACCTCCGACGACAACCACCATAAAGGCATCAACAATATAATTTTGTCCTGTATTGGGGCCGACAGAACCGAGTAAGCTAATGGCACATCCAGCCACCCCTGCTAACCCAGAACCGAGGGCAAATGTGAGCGCATCAACTTGATGGGTGGGAATGCCTAAGCAGGCGCTCATCGTGCGGTTTTGGGTAACGGCTCGAATGCGTAATCCCCAGGGCGATCGCTGTAAAAATACATAAATTCCGACCACACAGATTGCAGTTAAGGCGATGATAAATAAGCGAGCGTAGGGGAGTTGGAAGTTGAGGATGGGAATCCCCCCACGTAACCAAGAGGGAGCAGTTACATCGACGTTTTGCGCTCCAAACCAGGGTTGAGTGACGGCTAATTTAAAGATATTACCTAGGATAATCCCTGTGGTAAGCGCAATTCCGGCAGATAGAGGTAAGAGGATCGAGAGTGCCCATTTACGCATCTGCTCAAAATTCGGGCGACGGGATACCACCCACCAACCACCAAAAAACAGCAGGCAAAATACCCCTAACCCAATCACCATTTGCCAACTCACACTCCGGACAAACTGTTGTAGAATTAGGCTCACCCCCCAAGTGGCTAACAGGGTTTCTAATGGGCGGCCATACAAAAACCGGATCACCCCTCGCTCTAGAATAATTCCCATGATTGCGGCGACAACAAAGGCGGCCGGTAGAGCAAAAAAGATATAAACTTCAAAGAATTGATCGCCCATGGCCTTAAAACCATTTTGCACCACAAATGTGGTATAAGCTCCTAGCATCATCAACTCGCCGTGAGCCATATTAATGACACCCATTAAGCCGAAAATAATCGCTAGACCGAGGGCAGCCATGAGCAAAACAGAGCCAATGCTAATGCCGTTAAAAATTCCTTCGAGTAACAGTTGCACGATTTTCTCCAAATTAATAATAATATTTATACCATTTCTGTCTGATGTTGCGTTTTAACAAGTGGGAAAGAGCAACTTGCTTCTCAAAAATCGATTAGTAGCACTCTTAAAAAGAAATAGTATTACAAAAATTTGTAGGGGCGAAAAATTTTTCGCCCCTACAGATACCTAACAATTATTCATCATTAATTGTTAATTCTAAATCTTGAACTTGCCTCCTTTGGCTTTATCTGACCAGTCACAGGCAAAGCCTTTGGTTTCGGCTACAAACTGGTTCCAAGGGAGGGGAGAAACCGCAGCATCGGTAGCGTTGACAATTTCAAACAGACCATCGTCACGCACTTCTCCGATCCGTACCCACTTGGACAAATGATGGCTATTATTCATCATCACCGGTCCTTCTGGAGCCTCAAATGTTTGACCATAAGCGGCTTCACGGACAGCATCTAAATTATCAGCCGTTCCGGCTGCCTCTACAGCCTGTTTCCAGATATGGACACCAATATAAGCGGCTTCCATGGGGTCATTGGTAACGCGCTCTGCTCCATATTTGGCCTTGAAGTCAGCGACAAATTTCTCATTGGCTGGATTTTCGACAGTCATGAAGTAATTCCAAGCGGCGTATTGACCCTTGAGATATTCGACCCCGATCGCCTTCACTTCTTCTTCAGCGATACTGACCGACATTACCGGATACTTATCTGGAGTTAGCCCAGCGCCTTGCATCTGCTTAAAGAAGGCGACATTACTATCCCCGTTCAGAGTATTGTAAATCACTCCACCATCGGGCAAAGCTTGGCGAATTTTCGTAATAATGGGGGTCACTTCCGTATTCCCCAAGGGCAAATAATCTTCTCCTACGGTAGTTCCACCTTTGGCAGCCAGTTGCTCTTTAATAATTGTATTGGCGGTGCGGGGGAATACATAATCAGAGCCGACTAAGAAAAATTCTGTACCTTTCTCTGCTAATAACCAGTCTACTGAAGGCTCAATTTGTTGATTCGGAGCGGCTCCTGTGTAGAAAATATTTTTTGAGCATTCCTGGCCTTCATACTGCACAGGATACCAAAGCATATGGTCTTTTTCTTCAAAAACGGGTAAAACGGCCTTGCGACTGGCGGAAGTCCAACAGCCAAAAATCGCTACCACTTGGTCTTGATCGATCAACTTTCTGGCTTTTTCAGCGAAAGTGGGCCAGTCAGAAGCGCCATCTTCGACGATCGCCTCGATCTGTTTTCCGAGGACTCCACCCATTTCATTGATATGGTCGATCGCCAATTGGGTCGATTCCACCACACTTTTTTCACTAATCGCCATGGTTCCACTCAGGGAATGCAAAATACCGACTTTAATCGTATTGCTTGCTGCTGGAGTAGTGCTATTACTTTGCTCTACTGGCGAAGTTTCAGATGTCTCATTGGCTGTATCTGTTGGACCCCCACAAGCTTTGAGTAAAATACTCGTGCCTAGAGCAGCAGAACCATAGACGAGAAACTTTCGCCGACCAATACGATGTGCCATACCGTTACACTCCTGTTGCCTGAGTTAAGGAAACGTTAAGTAATTTGCCAGAAAAACTATTTTAATCCAGTTGGATCGTTTTTTTGTAACCTAAACTACAGAACGTTTCCCCAACTTGAGGGGACGGTTATTCCAGCTCAACCGTTTCCACGGTTGTTCCCTTGTGATCGAGCATGAGCGATAAAGCATCGACATGGATACCGTGAGTTTTCCAGCTTTCTACCATTGCTGTACCCACCTCAGTCCCTCGATCTGCATTGACAAAAGCAATCAACGTCGGCCCTGCACCACTAATGGCAACGCCCAGAGCACCAGCTTCTATAGCTGCTTGTTTGACCTCATCATAGCCAGGAATTAGGGTTTTACGATAGGGTTGATGAATGCGGTCTTCCATGCCCCTTTTCAACCATTCTGGGTTACCGGTTTCCAGCCCTCGCACCAATAGTCCGATATGACTGATATTAAATACGGCATCTTGGCGATCGTATCCACTGGGCAAGATCCGGCGTGCGTCTGCGGTGGATAACTCAAAGTTGGGAATGGCAACCACTGGAATAATGGTCTCGTGCCAAGGAATATCGCAGATTAACCAACCGCCTTCGTCTTTTGTGGCTAAATGACAGCCCCCTAAGAGGGCGGGCACCACATTATCTGGAAATCCTTCTATGGCGATCGCCAATTCCATCAGTTCGGTTTGGCTTAAGGGACTCTCTGCCAAATGATTAGCGGCTACCAATCCAGCCACAATTGCCGTTGCTGAACTGCCTAACCCCCGCGTCAGAGGGATTTCCATATCAATCTCAATCTTCACCCCTGGGGTCTTTTTTCCCAGGCGATCGTACAACCGCTTAAAGGATTTATACGCTAAGTTATCAGCATCTGTGGTCAGGTGAACCACATCAATTCCCTTCAGGTCAATGTCTAGGGAACCTTCATCAGGGAGGAGCGAAAAGCAAAATTCATTATACAATGTTAGCGCTGCTCCCATACAATCAAAGCCAGGGCCCAAGTTAGCTGCGCTTGCCGGAGTCCTGACCCTCACTGCCTCCACCATATGTAATTACTCCTGTTGTAACAATCAATCAATCCATCCTCCATTAAAGCAAAGGAATGGAGGGATGGGGAGCATGGACGGATCGGAAGGAGGATAGTTGTTCGTATTTCATGTTCAATGGCGTTATGTTGATGATTAGCCTGAGTGTATCGGGAATAATTTGGGTGATTTTACTCTGTTTTTGGGGTAACTTTTGGTGGGCCAATCAACGGCTAGAGGTATCGGTCAACGCTGGGGATGAGCCGCAGGCGAGTTATCCCAAAGTGGGTGTAATCGTCCCAGCGCGGAATGAAAGTGAGGTGATGAGTCGGAGTGTGCGATCGCTCGCCGATCAAGATTATCCCGGCCCCTACTCTATTCTGGTTATCGATGACCAAAGTACTGATGATACCAGAATCCAAGCTCAATCCTTTGATGGCGTGACGGTCATTTCTTCAGAATCTTTACCCTCTGGATGGACTGGGAAGCTCTGGGCCATGGAACAAGGCGTTAAATACTACCAATGCCAATCTTCTCCTCCGGATTATTATCTGTTCACCGACGCTGATATTGAACATTCTCCGGAACACTTAAGCCAATTGGTATACAAAGCCCAACAGGAGGATCTAGAGCTAGTCTCAGTGATGGTTAAATTACACTGTGAAAGTGTTTGGGAACATCTCTTGATTCCGGCTTTTGTCTTCTTTTTCCAAAAACTCTATCCGTTTCCTTGGGTGAATAATCCCCGTAAATCCACGGCAGCAGCAGCAGGGGGTTGTATTTTAATTACGCCAGATGTCCTAACCCGAATTGGCGGATTGGAGCGTCTACGAGATGCTCTGATTGATGATTGTACTTTGGCTCAAGCGGTGAAGTCTACTGGCTCCGGGCGCATCTGGTTAGGCTTAAGTGAAACAACGTACAGTTTGCGCGCTTACAGCACGTTACAACCGATCTGGGATATGGTTGCTCGAACAGCTTTTACCCAACTCAATTATTCTCCCTGGTTATTGCTGGGAACGCTTTTGGGGATGGTGCTGGTCTATATTTTGCCCGTGATAGCTTGTGTGTGGGGATGGATTGCTGGTGTGCCCATTCTGACGGCGATCGGGGGGCTGACTTGGGCATTAATGGCGATCGCCTATACCCCCACGGCTAAACTCTATCACCAATTTCCCTTAGCCGGTTTCGCCCTACCTCTTATCGCTTCGCTCTATACTCTCATGACTCTAGACTCAGCTCTACGTCACTGGCAAGGTCGCGGTGGCGGTTGGAAAGGACGAGTGTATCAATCATAGCGCTGCGCGCTAGGGAATAGGGAATTAGGTTCTAAGGCTTCAAGCTATACCTCATAGAAGAGAGAAACGCTATATATATTCAGAAATTTGAATACTCTCACATATAACTTCTATACCAACACCACCTTCAATGTAAAGGTGAAGCAACTCACGATCCGGATAGTAAGCGACCTCTGTTGGATCGAGAGATTCTCTGAATCCGTAGTTTAATTTATCTAATTGATTTTGACCACCATCTGTAAGCTTGTTAACATAAATATCGCAAACGTAATAGCAGCCATCATTATCATCTAGTTGTCTGGAAAATACGATATGAATCACGTTTAAGCATCGTAATAAGATCTCTTGAGATGCATCATGTGTGAATTCAAGCTCTAAAATCGTTCCTTCGCTCTTTAATGAAATATCAAGAATTTGTGACTTTCTTAGATAATCTCTGATTTCTTCATGATTTTGTAAATCTCTAAATATTCTTGGCATAAAATACTAACTTTATCTAATCAATTGAATTCTAGAGGAATCTATTTATTTCCAATCCATTCTATCGCTTTTTCAACTAACTCTGGATCTTCAGAATCGAACCATTGGATCTGAGGATTGGATCGAAACCAGGTGCGCTGACGTTTGGCAAATTGCCGAGTATGGACAATGGTTAATTCCTGAGCAGTTTCTAAGTCAATTTCTCCGGCTAAATACTGCTTGATTTCCCGATAGCCTAATGTATCGAGTAAGGGTAAGTCTGAGCCATACTTCTCACAGAGGGTTTTGACTTCTTCGACTAAGCCATGCTCGATCATTTTAGCGGTGCGTTGGGCAATTCTGTCTTGCAACTGTTCTCCTTCAAAACAGTCTAAGCCAATTTGCACGATG
The DNA here is from genome assembly GCF_017746735.1 of Roseofilum sp. Guam. Classification (NCBI taxonomy): domain Bacteria; kingdom Bacillati; phylum Cyanobacteriota; class Cyanophyceae; order Desertifilales; family Desertifilaceae; genus Roseofilum; species Roseofilum sp. Guam. Next base: position 52,250 of record NZ_JAGHZN010000024.1, read on the forward strand.
GGATAGCTGGGTGGGTTTTCTCCCTGTTGCTGGGAAATGGGAATGCCGGTGACATAGTAAACTTCTAGGGCGCGCAGGGTACGCACTCGATCGTTGGGATGGATTTTTTGGGTGGCTTGGGGATCGACTTGTTGCAGCATGGCATAACAGTGGGGTTGGGAAAGTGCTTGAAGTTGTGATCGCAATTCTGGCTGAGGTGCAACCCTCGGAATCTTCATTCCAGCGATAATGGAGCGAATATATAAGCCTGTTCCACCAACTAATAGGGGAATTTTACCTTGCTGCTGAAACTGCTCAATGAGGCTTTGTGCTTGCTCTTGATACTCGGCAACCGTAAACACCTCTTGTGGATTACAGATATTAATTAGATAATGGGGAACCTGCTCGAGTTCGCCAGCAGACGGTTTGGCTGTACCAATATCGAACTCGCGGTAAATTTGGCGCGAGTCAGCCCCCAGAATGACCGTCTGTAAGTGCTTCGCTAAGGCGATCGCCAATTTCGATTTTCCCGTAGCCGTCGGCCCGCAAATCACAATCAGTCCTGGTTTCACTGGGTGCATCCCCCTCATAAAGTTCTTATTAAACTGCCTTAGTGCAGTCTATAACCCTTTTGTGCTAAAATTTTGGAGTATTTTGTCGTTTACTAGCTTATCGGGTCGTTGATAGCCCGTACACCAGGAGATAACTTCACATGACCAGTAGTTATAGCGCCGAACAGATTCAAGTTCTTGAAGGATTGGAACCCGTTCGGAAACGACCCGGAATGTATATCGGTTCAACCGGCCCTAGAGGACTCCATCATCTAGTGTACGAGGTTGTGGACAACTCTATCGATGAGGCTCTAGCCGGGTATTGCACCCATATCGAAGTTGACCTCAATGCCGATGGTTCCGTATCGGTCGCTGATGATGGGCGAGGAATTCCCACCGATATCCATCCTCGCACAGGGAAGTCCGCTTTGGAAACCGTAATGACGGTATTGCACGCAGGTGGTAAGTTTGGCGGCGGCGGATATAAGGTGTCTGGAGGGTTACATGGGGTTGGGGTTTCCGTTGTCAATGCCCTTTCCGAATGGGTAGAAGTGACCGTTTATCGAGAAAAAGTCCGTCATACCCAACGCTACGAACGGGGGGTTCCGGTAACGGAGTTAGTGCCGACTAAACAGAAGGAAGCGCGTAGCGGCACGTCGGTTCAGTTCCGCCCAGATGAGCAGATTTTTACCACGGGGATTGAGTTTGAATACGATACTGTCTCCCGTCGGTTACGAGAGTTAGCCTATCTGAATGCGGGGGTGAAGATCACGTTTTCTGACCATCGCTTGGACGAGCCAAAGGTGGAGAGCTACAAGTACGATGGCGGTATTCAAGAATATGTGGCGTATATTAATCGGGAAAAAAACCCTCTGCACGAAGAAATCATTTATATGAATGCAGAGAAGAATGATGTGCAGGTGGAGGTGGCGCTTCAGTGGTGTACGGATGCCTATTCGGATAATTTGTTGGGATTTGCCAATAATATTCGCACCATTGATGGGGGAACCCATTTGGAAGGGTTGAAGACGGTGCTGACGCGGACGATGAATGCGATCGCCCGTAAACGAAATAAGCTTAAGGAAAATAATGCTAATCTAGCGGGGGAAAATATCCGCGAAGGCTTAACGGGTGTGATTTCGGTGAAGGTTCCTGACCCAGAATTTGAAGGACAGACGAAAACCAAGCTGGGAAACACGGAAGTACGGGGAATTGTGGATTCTCTGGTGGGCGAGTATTTGAATGAGTTTCTGGAGTTTCGCCCAGCCGTAGGGGATGCGATTCTAGAAAAGGCGATTCAGGCCTTTAATGCAGCAGAAGCGGCTCGCCGAGCCAGGGAATTGGTACGCCGGAAGTCGGTGTTGGAAAGTTCGACATTGCCAGGTAAATTGGCAGATTGTAGTACCAGAGATCCGGCAGAATCAGAGATTTTCTTGGTTGAGGGAGATAGTGCGGGCGGTTCGGCAAAACAAGGACGCGATCGCCGATTTCAAGCAATTTTGCCCTTGCGCGGTAAAATCTTGAATATCGAGAAAACCGATGATGCCAAGATCTACAAAAATAATGAAATCCAATCTTTGATTACGGCATTGGGTTTAGGGATTAAGGGAGAAGACTTTAATGCCGAACAGTTGCGCTACCATCGGGTGGTGATTATGACTGATGCTGATGTGGACGGGGCCCATATTCGCACCCTGCTGTTAACCTTTTTCTATCGCTATCAACGGGATTTGGTCGATCAAGGCTATATCTATATTGCCTGTCCGCCGTTGTATAAGTTAGAGCGCGGTAAGCGGCATTACTATTGTTATAGCGATCGCGAATTGCAAGAGCAGATTCGCCAATTCCCTGACAACGCCAATTACAATATCCAACGGTTTAAAGGGTTGGGTGAAATGATGCCTCAGCAGTTGTGGGATACGACGATGAACCCGGAAACCCGGATGATGAAACGGGTAGAAATTGAGGATGCAGCCGAGGCAGACCGTATTTTCACGGTATTAATGGGCGATCGGGTGGCTCCCCGTCGAGAGTTTATCGAAACCTACGGGCCCAAATTAAATCTGGCTGATTTGGATATTTAAACCTCGGTCTTCCTCCGTGCCCTTCGACTCCGCTCAGGGCACGGGTGGGTAATGTCATTTCCTTAGAATTTTGTCGGGGACATCAATCAATTCAATCAAGTTATTGGAGACACAACCTGCCTGAAAAAATGCCTGTCGGATCGAGGCAGGTAGAGCGTTAAAGCTCTGAGGCTGTAGTAACTCGATATGAAGAGTTTCGCACTCCCAATTTTCTTCTTCCTCAAATATATAGGGTTGAGATATATGGAGTAAGATACCTTTCCAAAAATTCCACTTCAGATGACCGAATGAGCGAAGCGCTCCCGTTTCCTGTTCAATGACTGAAAGATCTATTTTCTCCAAATCAATGGAGAAACCACCATGACAAGAAGTGGTGTAGGTAAAAAGGTAGTCCAGCATAAAGCTGGCTATAGTGGGTGACCACTGACCTGCTTCAAAACAACAAGGATTGGGTGATTCATAATCAAGATAATAGAGATAAACTGGAGGATCTTCAAGGTCAAAATCGGAATACTTAACTGCCCAGCTCATATCTTGTTCAGCTTGACACAGAATTTGATAAGATTCACAATCTCTCATCCTTTTAACTTCAAGAGAGTCCCGGAATGTAAACCCTTTCGGTTCAAGTTGCCAGGAAGCTTGGGCAAATCCTAGCCAATTTTGCAAAGCGATCGGTACTTTTCTCTGAAGTTCGCTCTCAATCTTTTTAATGGTTTCATCTACTCGATCGCGTTGGAAATCAAGGCAGAACATTTCTGAGATTAGGCGATCGATCTTAAACCATTGGGTTACGGAATCATCAAGGTCTGATGGGTAGGGATCGGTTTGTGGCATTTTCTGATTAGAAATATGGAGGAGAAATGAATTCAACTGTTCTTAAAGAAACTTGGTGGCTTGCCTATACAGAGTTTCCAGATTTAGTTTGGGCACGTATCCAAGTATATGAAGATGGAACGGCTGAAATTCTATCTCCGACAGGACATAGATACAAGTATAAAAGTGAAGAGGAAGCAGACTTAGAATTATCCCAAGATGAGTATCAACGTTTGCATTCTCTTGATGAAGAGGATGAGGAAGAATTAGGAATTCCCCTATCCTCAATTCAAATTCCCTCTGGTGAGAGTGACAATGAGATAATACAAAAAATGTATGTTAAGCGATCGCGTCTTTGACCAAGGAATACGAATTGCAGACAACAATAGAATAAGGGCTTCAGCTTATCCAAAACTCAGGTTAATTACTACTGATGAGCAAGGTAGACGATGCATTGCGGCCAAACTCCTCTGGAGCATATTGTAAATGAGCTTCAGCTCCCGGCCAGAGATAGGAACCGGGAGTAACCGATCGCACTAAATAATGAACCTCATAGATCCCAGGGGTGAGGCGATCGCCGTAAGCCACCACTCGGTCTTTATACACCTGTTGGTAATCAATTTCCCAGCTATCGGCATCTGCTTGCACCGCTCGGTTGGCAGTCTGAAACTCTGTATTCACCGCCTCAAAGCCGGCTGGGAGAGGATCTGTAATCACCACATGATCCACAGGACGATCCGTAATAATTTCTAAGCCCACGTCAAACACTTGACCAGCGTTTACCTCAAAGGGTCGCTCTAAATCGTACAGTCCCGTCGTTCGCAACACCTCGTCCTCATTCGCTCGCCGTACTTGACGCACCACCCGCAGACCATTTAAGCGTCCGGGTTGCTCCCCGGTTAAGCGATAGCCATAGGACACTAAGTAATGCAGGTTTCCATCGCCAGATTTTTCTAACACCAGATTGCTATTTCCCTTGGGCAACTGGGCCATGGGGACGCTCAAATTCCAGGTGGAATTCTGATAGCCTTGAAACTGAGTCTGGCCCAAATTTTCACCAGCAAAGGTGACTCCAACACCAAAATTGGGGGGTGTGCTTTCGGTTTGCGCGTAAGCAACTAAAGCATCAAGGGCCTGGGCATTATTATAGGTACTGCCCCAAGTGCCATTACGACGCAAAGAGAGCAAACTGGTCAACAAGCGTCCCGTTTCTGCGGGGGAAGTATCTTGAGCAATGAATAAACGCAAGGCTTCCGCTTGAGCTGCCGTGGCAGAAGATAACCATTGATAGCGTTCCGGCAAATTCACCGTTGCACTGCGTCCCGTCTGATAGATGGACTCGCGAATTTCATTAAACAGGCTTTGGCTTTCTGTCCTCCATCCAGGGAAATTGGACAAATAGCGAGCTAACTTAATCTGCGTCACCGAATCGAATTCACTCCGGACGCTGTAGATGTCCGAGAGAAACTCATTTCGCACATCACCCCACGCAGCTAAGGCGATTAGGGTTTCTAGGCGTAGGGTACTTTTACAGAGGGCAGAGGTACAGAAATCCTCATTTTCGGGGTCGGCTAACAGGTCTCGCAGATAGGACTTGAGTGGGTCAACTTGGATACTATCTGGGGAAAATCCTGCGTTGGATGCTGCCGCGATCGCCTCTGCCACGTAGGGCGTAAGATAAGGGTTAGACTGGCGAACCCCTGGATAGCTACTAAATCCGCCATCTTCTCGTTGCAGACTAGCAAGTTGATTGAGAGCTTCACTGGTTTTTTGGGGGAGATTAAAGGCGTTTGCCGCTTGCCCATATTGACGGCTTAAGCGTTGTAAACTCGCTGCAATAAGCAATTGACTCGCCATAGGTTCAGCAAACGGGAGGGGGTTGTCGGCAAACACCTGTTGAGCCGGGGCGAGAATTTGGGGCATCAAGGTACTGGCGAGGTTAATATCTAATCCTCCTGTATCTATTGCTGTATCGGGGGCCACATTCACCGGTAGCGTGACCGTATTCGTGCTGGTTCCCGACTCAACCACTCGCTCAGTGATTTGTAAGGGTTTAACCTCTAAGGGGACTTCAAAGGCATCTACAGGCTGACCGTTAAAATTGGTCGCAAAGGTAACTGTCGCTGTCCCCGCTTCCTTGACCGCTAGGGGGAACCGTTCGCCGAGGGTTCCCTCGTTCACTCTCACTTGGCGGGAGTCCATACTGTTGTTGGTAGACTCAAACGTTAACCCTCCCGTTATAGCTCCAGTGATGTCTATTTTACCCGTCGTTTCCGTGGTATTGGTGATAGAAAGACCGGCATTGATCCGATCGCCAGGTCGGACAAATTGGGGCAAAATGGGATTCGTCAGGATGGGTTGACTGCTGATAAAGGTGGTTTCTCCATTGCCGAAGCGCAGATTACCATCTTTGGCAACCACCATCACCCGCCAGGTAGTCAGGTCATCGGGTAAGGTAAACGTAACACTGGCTTGTCCCTGGTTATTGGTGAGGACAGAACCGTTGTAATAGGCTAGGGGTTGGAAGTCGCGACGGGTACGGGTGTCGGCTCCTCCGGCAGAAAATCCACCGCCATACCCCCAACCTTTAGCTAAGGGAGAGGCTTGGGGTTGTAAGACGACATCGGGACGGTTATCGCTAAACCGGGTGGAAATGGGTTGTTCGGCGTATACGATGTCGAGGAGGTTGGGGGCGCGATAACCACTCAGTTGTAAGATGGCTTCGTTGACGACCATGACGGTGAGTTCTCCCGCTACCGGTGAATCCGTATTATCCCTGAGTTGCAATTGCAGAGTTTGGGATTGTCCCGGTTGGAGTTGGGCATTGGATGGGCTAACGTCAACCGATAACAGGCGATCGCTCAAATCAATCTTAAAGGGCGCAAACCCAATTTTGACCAAGTTATCTAGATTCTCTTCTAGTCCGCTCCCTTCAACTTCGCTCAGGGAACGTCCTTGACGCACTAAAACAGCCTCGAATGCAGCATTTGGCAGCATCTCTGGCGTGACTTCAAACTGCACTTGAGGGGCCCCACCTTGAACCGGTTGCAAGGCTTGGAATAGGGGTTTATCGCGGACAATGGCAAAGTAGAGTTGTCCTTGTTCGTAGGGAGATTGAATGAGGGCAGTTGCTGTATCTCCCGGTTTGTAGGTCTCTTTGTCCAGTTTAATTTCTAGCTTATCCTCATCGGCTCGACCCCAACGCACGCCACTGCCTCCCGTCGCCCAAATTTGCAGGTCTGTGGCAGTGGCACTCTTTTGACTTCCCGCAAAGTTGGCGCGAATGCGATAGGAACCGGAGTCCGGGGGTGTGAGTTCAGCCGTGGTGGGAGTTTGACCCGATCTGATGGTGGTTTCGCCAACGGTTTCATACTCGACTTGGGTGCGATCGCTCCGTCCCCCTTCGACTACACGGGTTACGCTAGAATAGGTCATTTTCTGTAACTCTAATCTCACCCGCTCTCCTGCTTTGGCATTGCCTTGAGCATCCGTAACTACCACTTCCACAGGAAACGCTTGCCCTGCATCCGCTACAAAGTTACTCTTTAAGCCGATTACATTAGCACTGGGTAATACCGTCAGGGTTTGCGAATCACTTACGGACAAGTTGGACACATCAGAGACCGATACATCCACTTGATAGGTCATCGGATAAGGCAGATCCCGATCTAGGGTAAACCGCTGTATGCCTGCGCCCCCATCATCTAGGGTTTTACGTGTTTGCAACACTTCTGTTTCTACGACTGGCGCTTCTTCCGGCCAAAACCACTGGGGGCCAAAACTATACCCTTGCCACTGCTGGGGCGTAAACTGGGTTTGCTGACGAGTGACATAATATTCGGCATTGCCCCCAATAACGGGAGCGCCAAATAAATAAGTACTGCTCGTTGTCGCCGAGATAGAATCACCGGGTTGCGCTACTTCTTGATTTAAGCCAACTTCGACCTTAAAGTTCGGTGGCTTAAATTCGGCAACCTGAAAGTTACCGGTTAAGGTTATGCCAGAACCTTGAGCGCGAATCACATATTCGCCGACTTCCTGAGTGGCTTCTAAGGGAAACTCAACCGAAAACGTCCCAAATTGATTGGTTTGATAGGTTCCCAAGTCTATTTCATTGCCTTTGGGGTCTTGAAGTTCTACCCGATAATTGGCTCGCGCGTCTGTTTTTAGGTCTCCTTTTTCCAGATAGTAGGCTACTCCAGTAAACGCGGCTTTTTCTCCCGGTTGATAGAGCTGGCGATCGGAAAAAATTGTCCCTCTAGAAACCGGTTTTGGGTCTTCCCAATCAGCATAAATCCCATATCCATAAGCCCCACTATAGGATTCAGTGCGCGTAAATGCCCAATCTTCACCTTCTTTGGCAATTACGAGCAATTCTGGTGCTTCTGAAAAACGACTGCCCCCCATACAAGTTCGCAAGTCTTGGGCGGTTAATTGTAGTAATCCTAAATCGTCCGTTTTTCCCCTGGCGCAAGCTTGGGGTGTTGGTCTCGATTTTGCTCCTAATTTCGATGGATAAATCTCCACCGTCGCGCCGGGAACAGCTTGCCCATTATCCAGGTGATTCACGCGCACCAAACCCGACTCTGGAAACCATTGAGCAAATACACCCAAGTTTGTTAGTTCAACTAAGCCGTAATATTTGGGCATATTCCATCGCCGCTCCCCATTATCTTCATAGGGATTGGTTCTCCCTTTCACGCCATAGGCTAAGAGTCCCGATTCACCGCCTAATTCGGATTTTAAGTTGACTGAATTAATAATCGTTTGATTTTGTTTCCCAGAAACTTTATAGGATTGCCATTGACGATCTGAAGGTAAAATATCGTTACCATTTCCCTGGGGATAGGCAGAATCCACATAGACTAAATCTGTCGGTTCCAGGCGACGAAATACGGCTTGATATTCCCCATCGGGAAGGTTAACGGTGGAAATATCCAGTTGTAGATTTTGAGTATTGGGTAAAATATTTAATCCGGTTTGTACCCAGAGATCTGCGGCTACATTGCCGGTCTCATATTGCAAGGTTACTGGATTTTCAAGCTTCTGTCCAAATTGATCCTCTAAGTCCGCGCCAATCGTAATCGTATAATTCGTATCGGGTTCTAAAGCCCAAGGATTAAGCTGGATCAAATTGGGTTCATAGGTGAGTTGAACCAAAGCTGGTGCGTTCGGAGGAGGAGGAGGATTAATGCTAATGTTATTAACAGCAGATTCGGCGACTACGGGATTATTAAATCTCAGTTGGGGACTCCCTTTAACAAAGCGCCCATAGGTTCCACCGGGCCCCGGTTTACCGGTTGCTTGGAGTTCGTCGAAGTTGAGGGTGTTATAGGTTTTAAATTGACTGGAAAAAGGGATTTCACTGGCTAAATTACCGTTTTCAGGTTGCAGTCCAGCGGAAATTTCTAGGCTGTAGGGGGTGTTTTTTTCGAGTGGTTTGTCGGGCGTAATGGTATAGTCATACTGTTGTTGGGAGGGATCGAAGGCAGTTTTCGGATCGCTACCTATGCTATTTTCATCCAGGGCAATTTTTAGGGGAATGTCGCGATAATGCTCCGCATCGCTGGCGCGATCGCTCCCCGCAGACACTAACCGGGTATGTTCAGCTAAGGAATTCAGGTCTAAAGCTACATTAGAGGTGAATTTCAGTTGGGGCTGAATATCCACCGGTTCAGGTTCTCCATTGCGCTCCATCGTTGTTCCGGGGAGGTTGGAGAGCTGAATGGAAGGCGTGTTAAATGTCCAGGCAAAATCTCGGTCTAATTCATGGTTATTGAGGTCTTTTAAGCCTTGTTTGAGGGTAACTTGCACCCGCGTGGCTAAGGGAAGGGCGCGATCGGCTTGAAACCCAACCATTCGAGGGGTTAAAAAGCGAAACGTTCCCGGTATTCTCGGCGTAATTTCAAATTTATTTAGCAGGTTTCGTTGTTGGGGAGAGTCGAGACTTTCGAGGGGAATGAGGGGATCGGTGAAAATAACATTAATTTGATTCAGGGGTTTAGCTTCTTCGGTGGGGTTGATGCTCTCGATCCAAGCTGGGGGAGTCGCTAAGGGAAGGGACGAAACGCTTGGAAGAGGTTGATTTCCCGATCGCACTCCAGCCAGTCTACATCCCGTTAGTGTCAGCATAAAGAGCAAGATGAACACTAACACCCTATGTTTACGGTAATACTGGCCAACGGCACGATGCAATTGGCGCAGGTGTCTCATTCCGAGTATGGAGCGACGACGGGGCATTTTCTCTTCCTTCACTGAATCTAATCTTGTCTTACCTGATGAGGGTAGAGTTTGGGAAGAGCTTGTAGATATACTTTACAATCTGTCATTTAATGTTAGGGGAGGAGGCAATACGAAAAACCCACTTTATAAACCCTCCAAAAATGCTGTAGGAGGATTTTATTGGCATTCCAGGCGATGCAGAATCTCGATAAAAGAGTTGATGATTGCCTTTTCATTGTCTGGACGGAGGATCGGAACATGGATAAAGAGAGCGCGAGTGGGGAGATTAAGAGTGTTAATCTCCTGTAAGACTCCATAGTATAGATCTTCACAGACAAATCGCCCCGCATAATCGCTAATGTAAACCCGATCCAGCCCCCCAATCAGCAGTTTTAGGTCGATCGCTGGTCGTAAAATTTTATCCTTTTGTGTTGCATTCGATTCAATACTGAGGCGATCGCGGTTTTCGGCCATTCCACAACACAGCACCCAAGCCGGTTGAGTGCTGTGCAAATTAAATAGGGTTTGGGCGATCGCTTGTTGGGAGTCCACAGGCAACTTTCTCAGTAACGATAACCGTTCTGGATGGGGATAATATTGACCCATCCGCTCCAGGAGATCGTCCGAGGAATTACTGTTCTGGTGAGGTTTCCAGGTTGTAAATGAGGTTAACAGAAAGGGTATAGTCATCGAATCGACTATTCACTACAGGGAATTGACCAGATAATCGCTTAAAGTTTTCAATAACTTTTGGTGTCTTTCCGGCGATATTTTGCCAATAGAACCGATAATTTGTTGACGAGGGATGACTGCCAAAAAGCCCAAACGAATTAAAGAATAACTTCGTAAGCCACTGGTGACAAAATCAGGATCGTTAGAGGTGATGATATTATCGAAACCTGTTACGTGTTGATTAAGTTGGGTACTCACTCCACAAACTAAGAAATCTTTATAAGGTGGCAGTTCCCGTAAAAGAATAACTGGACGATTCTTAATTTTTCCGTCTGCTTGAGGAATGGGTGTGAGAACAACATCAGCTTCCTGCATAATCAGGATTCGGGACTTTTATGGCATCAAGGGGATAATCATCATCGCTACTGTAGGCAGAGTTTAAGTGATTACTTGAGAGATTCAACCAAGATTTTTGCTCTTCTGATTGTTCTGGAATAACCGTGATAATCAGTTTAGTATTGGGTTCGAGTTTATAGGGTTGATCGAGTTGAATTGATTTCCCATCAAAATGCGCTGATAAGGAAACAACATTCATAATGCCACCTATTATAAACATCTGTCGTCTCCCTAGCTTATCAGGAACCAGGTTCAAAATCAATGATTCATGATTCACGAGTTTTTGATGCTCCCATGACCTGAAAGAGGGAACTAATGGAATAAATAACTAGGGCTGTCCAAATGAACCCAAAGGAAATGAGATGGGTGCGCGTGAAGGGTTCATGGTAGACAAAGACCGCTAAAATTAGTTGAAAGGTTGGGCCGATATATTGCAGAAATCCTAGGGTTGAGAGATGCAATTTTTGGGCAGCTAAATTAAACCAAATTAAGGGTAAGGAGGTAACTATTCCACAACCAATAAATAGGAGAGTAACCGGTAAGGAAAGACCAAAGTTACCGGAGCCAATTTTTCCCCAATGCAGGACTAGAGCAAGGGCAATAGGGGTCATCAGTAGGGTTTCAATGGTTAATCCAGGTATGGCTTTGAGGGCAGCAACTTTACGGATAAGACCGTATAATCCGAACGTGATGGTTAACCCGATCGCAATCAAGGGCACTTGTCCCAGTTCCCAGATCAGATTCCCGACTCCTACAATAGCAAGGATGACGGCAATCAGTTTCCAAATACTGAGCTGCTCTCCCAGAAATACACAGCCGAGAAAAATACTAAACAGGGGATTAATAAAATACCCTAAACTCGCTTCCAAAACGCGATCGGTATTCACCCCATAGATATAAATTCCCCAGTTTAGGGAGATCAGGGCAGCAGTAGAAAATAGAATAGCCAAAGTTTTCGGCGATCGCCATAAGCGCTTCACTTCGATCAGTCGCTTCTGTATCGTCAACACTCCCAATAGTAGGAGTGCTGACCAAATCATCCGATGACAGAGGATTTCAACCGCAGGTACAGATCCAAATAATTTCCAGTATAGGGGAAACAAACCCCATACTCCATAGGCCAAAACGGCATAGAGAATTCCGAGATTAAACTTGATTGACATGCCCAGGAGGTAATGGGTAAATGAGTAATCGATAATGGGTATGGCAATGCTGACCCAAGTCGCCTAACCAGAATATTCTAGACGCGCTACGATGTTAAGGCTAGAGATCAATCAACTAATCGTTGAATTAATAACGTATTCTCCTGCCGATCCTACATAGTGCATGATCGATGCATGAAGGTATGGGTTTGTTCTTCTCCATCTTCCCCTCTCCCTCATCTCTTTCTATGGAGGACGATCCAGACCATGAATCTGAAATTTGTTAATCAATCCATTGGGGCACAACGCACTTGGGTCTGGCGAGGATGGCGTATTCGCTACACTTATATTCGTAATTTATCACACTTAGAGGCAATTCCCATTGTGTTGTTACATGGGTTTGGTTCTAGTTTTGCCCAATGGCGCTATAACCTCAAGCCCCTGAGTGAGTCGCATTCGGTTTATGCCTTGGATTTACTGGGGTTTGGTGCGTCTCAAAAGGCTCCAGAGCGCTATGGATCGCCGTTATGGATGGCTCAAGTGTATGAATTTTGGCGCAAGTGGATTAAGCGTCCGGTAATTTTAGCCGGGCATTCTTTGGGGGGTTCGGTGGCACTGGCGATCGCCGATACTTATCCAGAAATGGTACAAGGATTAGTGTTGTTTACTGTTCCCCCTTCCCGCGAAGAGTTATATCAATCCAAAGTACAAGCAAGCCTGGCTTCCCTAGAAGGCATCCTAACGCCCCAGTTTCTGTTAACTCCTCTGTTTCGTCTTCTGTTTTACCCCCCGTTATTAGTCCCCTTTGTGCGTCAAGGGTTGCGATCGGTTTATGTGAATAAGGATCTGGTGGATGAGCAGCTCGTGGAAAGTTTTACGACACCGCCCCAAGATCTCGGAGCGGTGGATGTTCTCTCTCGCTTATTCTTGTCCAAAAATAATCAGGAGTATACCCCCCATGTGGGGCAAGTGTTTCCCCAGCTTAAAATGCCGGTCTTGCTCGTTTGGGGGAAGCAAGACCCCATTTTTTCGATTCGCCAAGCTCGCGAGCTGGTCGTGCAAAATTCTCAGGCTCAGTTAGTAGAGATTGAACAAGCGGGGCATTGTGTTTATGATGAACAACCGCAACAGGTGAATCAAGCCTTGTTAAAGTGGATTGAGGACATTACAGGGTAGGGAATTTTTGGCATGTCAAAACCGGTGATTATTGCCCATCGGGGAGCGAGCGGATATCGCCCAGAGCATACACTAGCAGCTTATGCGTTGGCGATCGCCCAAGGCGCAGAGGCTATAGAATTAGATATTGTCCCCACTAAAGAAGGTGAGTTAGTAGTGCGCCATGATTCGGAGTTAAGCCAAACCACCGATATCATGACTCATCCAGAATTATCCCATTATCGAACGACTAAAACCCTCTATGGACAAACCCTAGAGGGCTGGTTTACCGAAGATTTAACCCTGGCAGAAATCAAGACCTTACAAGCAAAAGAACCCTTCAGTTTTCGCTCCTCTGATTATGATTTCCAGTTTCCAATTTTAACCCTATCTGAAGTTTTGAATTGGCATCAAGTCACCCAACAGAAAGTACAACGCCCGATCGATCTCTATATAGAAATCAAGCATTCCCATTATTTTCGCAGCCTAGGCTTACCCATTGAAGAGCCATTAATCGAATTGCTTCAAGCACAAGGTTATCACCTTTCGACTGACCCCATTTTAATTCTGTCTTTTGAAATTGAAAACTTGCAATATTTACGCTCTTTAACCAACTTGCGCCTGATTCAACTGATGGCACAAGCTGAGGATCAACCCTACGATCGTATGATGCAAGGCGATCCAGTCACCTATCAGGAGTTACTAAGTTTACCCCAATTGACCCAAATCGCCCAATACGCCAATGGTCTAGGATTACAGAAACAACTGTTGTGGTCAAATGGTAGACAAGCTTTAGTCGATCAATGCCACAAGCTCAATCTAACCGTCCATATCTGGACTTTTCGCCACGAAAGTCAGTTTATTTTACCTATTTTTTCTGGAGATTGGCAACAAGAACTCAAAGGGTTTATGAGTTTTGAGATTGATGGTTTATTTACCGATTTTCCAGATATAGTTTTATAACTGACCAATGACCCATCCAAAAATGAGATATAGTAAGACAGATACCCCTTAGAAAGGTGGACTTTTACTAAAGCGGGGCTAGGAGATGTCTATTAAGGATTACCAATTAAGGTAAACCCTGACCAATAATAGGGATGAATCAGATTTGGTTGAATGCCAGTATTGAGTTCAGGAGGTAGATCAATTTCACCAAAATTGCCGATTAGTTTGCCGTCTTTAATCTGTACTTCTTTACGCAATAGGGCACTCTGCGCTCTACGCAAAGCACCAGCTTTTGTTTGCTCTGTTTGTAAGTGATGGTAAAATTCGGCCATTAAGGCTAATGCACCTAGATCGCTGACATACCATAAACTGGCTAAGGCTGATTTGACCCCAGATTGAACGGCTAAACCGGCAAAACCAAATTCTGCTTGGCGATCGCCTAATGCAGTACGACAGGCACTCAATACCAGCAATTGCACAGCAGGATCGGTTAAATTTAAATCTGTGATTTGATCGAGTCTAAGTTTACGATCCCAAAATTGAATATAAGACTCCTCAATTTTACCGGATCTGAATTGACCATGGGTGGCTAAATGAATCATACCATAGTCAGATTGTGTTCGTTGTTGATTAAAGTTTTCAACCGTTAACTCTTGATTGAGAAAGGCTTCTCCTTGCCACAGTTTTTCAGAGATAGTACTCAGTTCAACAGGAACAGCAGGTAAGGGCGGTTGATCGCTAAATTCAGAGGCTCCCATGGCTAGGACAGGCGTATTTTGCAGATTTTGATAGCGGGTATCGGTTAAGCCCAAGCTGGGAACTAAGCTAAATTGGTATTTTTCTACTAAAAATTGTTCGCCATCATGCAAGGCGGCGATCGGTAGGCTGCGTAAGCCCCTATCTAAACTTAATAATAAAGAGCTAATTCCCTGAGCTTCTAATTCAGCTTCGAGTGGTGCAATTAACCATTGATAAAGCTGTTGAGAAGCATCTAAATAACTGGTTGTACGACGGCGAATAGGATCGGCAATTTCGGCTTGAAATGCTTCTATTTTTGCGATTAATGTGGCACTTGAGGCTTCAGGAATAGAGTGATAAATGGTTTTTCCAGTGGGTGGAACTAAGAGTAAATCTAGTTGCTCTGCACTTGAAATCATGTAGAGTAAGGCAGAAGGTTTACCGGTTTGCTCACTTAGGGTTTCCAGTTGCTTCTGAATCTGGGGAAAGGAGGATTGCTGTTGAGGTAAGGGTTTATTGAGATAATCAGCAAATTCTTGGCTTAAGAGGCGATCTCCCACTTCTACCGCTTGCTGTAATTGTCCTTCACCAAGTAATCGCCGGAAACTGACCCGGCTGACGAGAGCAGTGGCCGTGGCTTGAGAATTCATAGTTACTGAAGAAGTGGATACATTATCAGAGGATTCACGGGGTGTAGAGGAGATCGCTCGATTAATCCCATTAATCGTATCACTATGGTTCTGGAGAATAGTAATCTCACGATTACCACCATTGACTGTTACCCTACCCCCTGATGCTGAGTTTGGGGTTGGTGCAGGAGTAGGTGCTGGGGTTGGTGCAGGAGTAGGTGCTGGGGTTGGTGCAGGAGTAGGTGCTGGGGTTGGTGCTGGGGTTGGTGCTGGGGTTGGTGCTGGGGTTGGTGCTGGGGTTGGTGCTGGGGTTGGTGCTGGGGTTGG
>NZ_JAGHZN010000025.1:0-66354 GCF_017746735.1 Roseofilum sp. Guam
AGGGGAGTTTTAATAAAAAGTGATTGGTCTATGATGAACTGTCTACTTCTTAGATGAAATTTCATCTTTTGGGAAAAAGACTGTACGCTTCCCTCGGGTTTCACTCCCTTTAGGGTAATCTTCTTTCCCCCAATTGTCTTGAGTCCTAAACGAGTCTCCTCTCCAGCCAAGTATCTACACTTTTCTCCTTTTCCCAATAGCTTATACAATATACTTAAGGCTGGTTTGATTTTTTTTAAACGTTTCTTCTGCTTCCTTATGCTGATTTACGCTTCTCGGACGAGGTGTTTTTAATTTCCCTCCTCATTTATATCTCACCGTTTTATGAACCGTTTTATACTTAACTATCTCCCCGTGTTTTTCCGGCAACCCTTCCTGAATTTCTCCATAACTATTCAATCCTTTCGCCTCCTTTAGTCTCTCAGATACAGCGCTTTGCGCTGTAATGGTGTACAGTACGGGAATAGGTGTTATGGAGTAGGTGATGAAAGCATATAGCGTAGACTTACGAGAAAAAATCGTTAAAGCGCATCTAGTAGAAAACCACTCAATTAGACAAGTAGCCGCGAGATTGTCAGTGAGTAAAAATTTAGTTCACAAGTTGGTCAAACAACAAAAAACGGAAGGAAATGTAGATCTAAAACGCCTAGGCAAGCCCCAGTTTAGTTATCTTACAAGTGTTGAAGCTCAAGAACAAGTGAAAACCTTAGTAGAAAAAAATATAGATGCCACTCTAGGGGAACTGTGTGAATTATTTGCCGAATTGACCGGTAATTGGATAAGTCCGACAGCCATGTGTCGCTGTTTACAGAAATTAGGGTTATCTCGTAAAAAAAAACGAGGCGTAGCAGTCAAGCGGCAACACAAAGAGTACAAAAACTAAGAGTAGAATATTGGGAAAAAATCAAAGAAATAGAGCCAGAGAACCTTGTATTTATAGATGAATCTGGGATTCTCCTAGGAGGAAGCCGTGCTTATGGTCGTTCAGAAAAAGGGACAAGAGTCAGAGAACTTAAACCTTATTATCGAGAAGCGAAAATCACTCTTGTAGGAGCCATTAGTCAGCAGGAAGTTTTAGTATTAATGACTCTTAATGGCTCATTAGATGGAGAGGCATTTAAGGTTTTTATTAATGATTGTCTCCTGCCTTGCCTTATGGCCAGGTGCAGGGGTTGTTAGTGTTGAATGTTAGCTTAATGCCGAAAAAAAAGAGGATAAAACATGCTATTCTATCCTCAAATATTCAAATAATATTCTCGCCTATGGTAACTTCCTTTACCAATTTTGTCAAACCCATTCTCAAGTCATTGTCTCCTCATGATTACCCAGTTCTCAACTCTCGCCTCTTCTTTGAAATCTGGTTAAACTTCATATTTGATAGTAGTTTGACTAGCATGAGAGACTTATTCTACCGATTGAATTATACGGGTATTCAGGTGGACATATCTACCTTCTCTAAAGCCTGTAAATCGAGAGAATGCCACAAGTTCTATCGCATCAGAGGGAACTCTAGAAATTAAAATAAAAATCCCCCATAAAGATCCTCTGGTTCTTATTAGCTAGACCGTTCGAGAATAGTTCAAATCCCTAAGGTCAGTACCCAACCTCTTAATGTGCCGGTGTTGCCTAAAGCATAATCAATCACTTGTAATTTCCAAACTCCTTTAACGGAGAGATTAACTAAATCTTGCAATAAGGGACGCTCAGAAGAGGTATAAGTATGTTGAAGCCGGGTTTGTTGGCCTAATGTCCGGTTTTGGAGCAAAATGGTTTTGTTATTGGGGGCAATTAACCTAACTTGAATATCGCCTAAAAAACTGTGATCGATGTCTACAGTCACTTGGATATCTCGTAATGAATTGCTTTCCGAAATATAGATCGAGCTACTAATGCCGCGACTATCGTAATCTCGAATGGTGACGCTGGCATAATTTTGCCGTTGAATCCAGCGGCTAACCCTGGGAGGAGTAGGGCGCGATCGCACAGCAGCCGCAACAGCCTTATAGGCATTCACTTTACCATAGCCAAACCACTCGGAGTGGCCTCGACTATCATAAGAGCCTTTGCGAAAGCCAAACTGAGGATCGGGGTCTGAGTCCACAATCTTATCCGTATTCGAGATTAAAATTTGCTTCACCTGAGCCGCCGTTAAATCGGGATTCGCTGATAAGACTAAGGCTGCCACTCCAGCGACAATCGGACAAGCACTGGAAGTCCCGCCAAAAGTACCCGTAAAATCCCCTGTACCATATCCTGCTCCCCCTACCCGGTCAGTCGTAAATACACCTAATCCTGGAGTAGCTCTGGTAACCGCAGGAGGAGTTTGGATAAATCCGGTTTGCTGTAACCAAATCCCTGGAGGGGCATTATTAGAGGGCGCGCAAACGGCGATTTCTTTCCCCCAGTTACTGTAGATAGCTTTTTTGCTCAGACTCGAACAAGCAGAAACCGCAATCACATCGGGATGAACCGGAAAACCGGCTAACCATCGGGTATTTCCAGAAATGACATTGCTCGGCCATCCTTGTTCATTAACGGTATCGTTAATGGGGCGGTTGGCATTCCCAGAAGCAAAGACAATCACACAGCCTTTCCCCTGACGGCCTTGGGTGGCAGCTTTGGTCAGGGCAGCGTTTTGGCGTAGGGAGAGGGGGAAATTAACGGCGGCTGGCCCCCAACTACAGGAAATCACAGCAGCTCCACGACTGGCACACCAATCAAAGAGTTGTTCCATGGAATTATCATCTAAGAAGCCGGTGGTACGAACGGGCATTAGGGAGCATCCAGGCGCTACACCAACGATACCGGAGCCGTTTTCTTCGGCAATGGCAACTCCGGCACAGGAGGTACCATGGTTTTCCACCAGTCCTCCGGGTTGGGGGATAAAGTCTCGGTCTTTGAAGTCTTTGGGGGCAACAATTTTACCTAATCCTTGGAAGTCAGGATGGTTGAGGTCGATCGCATCATCGGCAACGGCGACGACAATGGAGCGATCGCCCCTGGTCAGATCCCAAGCACGTTCTGCATCAATATGCGACCCAGTCGCGAGATAGTTTCCCCCATTATGATTCAGATACCATTGTTGTCGATAAGACCCATCGGTGGGGCGATACATGGGTTGGCTGGGAATAATGAGATTGGGTTCAGCCGTAAGGACTACTGGAGAAGCAATTAAGCGGTTGGCAATTTTAATCGGATTTTCTGTGGATTTTTCCGTCAGTTGATAAACCCAGGTATTGGGGAGTGTTTCCACCGGTTTGACTTCCCGCAGGCCATACTTTTGAATCGGGCCCCTGCGAGTTTGGGCATTGCTCGTTGGCGACCATTGAATGGTAATCTCGTTGGACAAATAGGTGTAGGTTCCCGGTGAATTTTTGATCTGATAGACATGACTGGCAAAGGCTACATCTTGGGAATTGCGAGCTGAAGTAATTGCCGTTTCTAAGCTTTGGGGATCGACCGTTAATTCTGAGAGTTTTGGAGCAATAGGACGAGTCGCTAAGGAAGGGAGATCCTTGGCCCAGTCTGAAGACATATTCGACTTCGGGGAAACCGTCAGCCGGTCTGAAGCCTTTTCTAAAACCAATTCTTGGCCGCCCCGTTGCAGTACTAACCCGATTTCTGACTCTGGGATACCCGACTTGGCCTGAACGGGATCGGAGGACCGATCCGGGGGAGAACTCAGTTGACTCCCAAGAAAGCGCCACAACTGCTCAAAAACTTTGACCATCTTCACTACTCTATTGCGATCGTTTATCTCTTGCTTTTGATTGGAACAGATAAAAAGGGGAACTGTCTGCTAAATTATGTTTAGATTTGTTTTATATTGTTAGTCTTCACCCTAGCTCTTACAACTCATGGTATCTTTAAAACCCTCTCAACTCCTGCAAGCGACGACCCTAGCTATTTGTACTTCTGCGATCGCCTTCACAAACGTAGCCTTTGGGCAATCGACTCACCAGAACTTAGCGGCTCAAGACGCTCAACCGAATGCCGATGAATTTCGACCCCTGAATCAGGAAAACAGCCTACTGAGTAGGATTGGCGGCGATCGCCTGATGGCTGAAGCGGCTCAAGCCGTGGGCAATGAAAATTATGCCCTAGCGCAGCAAAAACTCCAAGATGCTCGTCAAGTGTTTAACCAATTATCGAATTTTTATCAGGAACTGGCAGCGAGTTTCTCTGGTATTGATAATCGTATTGCGAATAGCCAACGGGATTTAGCTGTGGAAACGGCGCAAAAACGGGATGAAGCAACCTATCAGCTTGCCCTCGTCCATCGCGCTCAAAACGAAGCTGATTTAGCGGTTCCCCTGCTGGTACAGGTGATTCGCTCTCAAAACCCCACCACCGAAATGGGTAAAAAGGCATACCAACAATTATTTGAATTAGGCTTTGTAGATTCTCCCTATCCCAAAAGGGATGAGGATAGTGAAGCTACGTCTGCGGTTCCCCAATAGAATCCATAAGAGTATCAGCGGGGTCATTCCCTTGAGTCTCTAACGGGCGATCGCTACAATAAAGAGTTGAGAACGATTATCGTAAGTAATCATTAAGGAGTCTTGTATGATTCGTCCAGCCGAAGTAGAAGCGATGATTAAAGCCAAGCTTCCTGATGCCCAAATTCAACTGAAGGATATGACGGGAGGAGGGGATCATTACGAAGCGATCGTGGTCTCCCGTGAGTTTGAAGGCAAAAGACCGGTACAACAACATCAGTTGGTTTATGCAGCCGTTCAGGAGGCCATGGCCAGTAATGCTATTCATGCCTTGGGTTTAAAGACATACACCCCAGAAGAATTTCAAGCGGTTCAGTAAAATTCTTAAAAATCAGTTAAGATCGAGACTCTGAAACCGATTTAAGGTTGCCGTTCTACTTTCCTCACTTGATAACTATGACTCCAGACTTGAAAGAACACATTGACAATACAATTAAAGCACACAAAATTCTTTTGTTTATGAAGGGGAATAAACTGATGCCCCAATGTGGATTTTCCAATAATGTGGTGCAGATGCTCAATCAGCTTGCAGTCCCCTATGAAACAATAGATGTGTTGCAAAATGATGCGATTCGCCAAGGAATTAAAGAGTATTCTAATTGGCCAACCATTCCCCAGCTTTATATTAATGGCGAGTTTGTTGGCGGCTCTGACATTGTTTTTGGGTTATACCAAAGTGGAGAACTCGCCCAGATGGTGGAAGTGGCTTTAGCGTCCTAGAATAACCTCTCTATTGATCGATAATCCCCCGGTGGTTATTTAGGGATAAAGTCTATCTGAAAACTACCAGGGGATATTTTTTGGGGTTGAAACAACCTAGAAACCAGCGATCGCCCATGACTCTGGGCTAGTAATATTTGGCTTCGGGTTCAGGTAGGGGTATTTCAAAATTAGATCGGTCGCGTAAATATCGATAGGCTTCTTCTTCTAGCCGATGGACTAAATAGGTTTCAATACAATTAGAATGTCTTAATGCCGCCAGATAGCCTTCGAGATACATACGCAAGTCGTCATAGCGGTATCCCCGGTTCCAGAGGTCTACAAGAGAATCAGTAATTTTTTGGTAAAAGCGGATGGTTTGAGTATCCTGAAGCATCATAAGAGTTGTCTCCTGATCGTCAACTGAACTTCACTTTGTTGGGTATCTTAAGGGTCGATCCTTTGGTCTGTTCGCTTCCCAATAGGCAAAATCCGGATCGGTCAATCACAGAATGGCCTAGGACCACTGATAGCTTTATTTTAACGAATCTCCAGACAGAATTGAGATAGGCAATTTGCTAGAGTTTCTTAAACTTAGCATACCCAAAGAAACAAATTCTGTACCGATCCCTAAAAAGCCCAAACCAGAATACTCGGTATCGACAACTACAAAAAAGTAAGTTAAACCTTGTTAAGGTGAACGAGTTATATGCTGCATAGTGTGGTAGGGAAATTAAACCGAAGTGGTCTTGATTGGTATTCAGATTATTGAAAGCAACCCTCATCTGCGATCGCTTCTCGGTTGGCACTTACAGCAGGCTGGCTATGGGATTTACCAATCTGCCGATAGTGCCAGCGCTCGTCATGTTTATATGGTGCGGGAACCGACTTTAGTGGTTTTAGATGGTAGTATTTCTGGAGGACAAGGTTTAGAACTTTGTCAGTGGATTTACAATCAACAAAAATCTTTGATTTTAATGCTTTCTGCTCGTAATGCAGAAACTGATGTGGTCGCTGGACTGCAAGCCGGTGCAGATGATTATCTCACCAAACCGTTTGGAATGCAGGAGTTTATGGCACGGGTACAAGCTCTGATCCGACGGCAAAACAAACTTACCCCTCCTGCCCATCTTAACTATGGTGAACTGAAGATCGATCTGGTGCAACGACAGGTCTCTCTTAAGGGAGAGGCGATTGATTTAACACCCCAAGAATTTAGCTTGCTTTATGCCCTGGCTCAAGTAGGAGGAGAACCCTTAAGTCGGTCTCAGTTACTACAACGGGCTTGGCCAGATGAGATTGATAATCCTCGTACTGTGGATACCCATGTTCTTTCTTTACGCAAGAAAATTGAGAGAGATCCTCGCCAACCCCATGTCATTCAAACGGTACGCAAGGTTGGTTATCGGTTTAATCAGGATGGACTAGCCCAGCAGAGGAGATCGCCTTCTCCTTTTCCCACCCGTTCACCTTCCCTGTCTGCCCAGCATACGTTTCCCATGAAACAATAGAAATCAGGAGAGGGAATAGGGAAAACCGAGTTTTACAAAACTTGGTTTAGGGCAGTGGAAATAGTCCAAGCATCTACACCTAGGAGCATCAGACTAAAGCCGAATAACAGGGCATACATCCAAGGTTGGGCTAGAGGTTTCACCTTGCTGGTATCAATTTGGGTTTTCTCTTGAACTTTTAGCACCAGTTGGGAAAATCCGGCAATCCGCATGGGAAGTAAGTAGGCATCTCCAGATTTAGCCAAAAAATAATAAACCAATCCTCCTTGTCCTGTTGTTCTGGGTTTTAAGGCTTGGATTTCTGACCAAGGCAAAGACCAATGACGGTGTTTTGCCCAAAAGACCCAGGAGGGATAGTTGACTTGAATCTGTTCCTCATCCAGGGTAACTCGTTCACTGAGCGCTCCCCAGAGAATCACTGCTCCTAGGGCAACAGCGACCCACAGGAGCA
Organism: Roseofilum sp. Guam; assembly: GCF_017746735.1. NCBI lineage: Bacteria > Bacillati > Cyanobacteriota > Cyanophyceae > Desertifilales > Desertifilaceae > Roseofilum > Roseofilum sp. Guam. Next base: position 7,161 of record NZ_JAGHZN010000025.1, read on the forward strand.
GTGGAGAAACTCCAGATGGGGTTACCCTCGCTAAAATCGGTAAAGGGACGGTGAGGGCACTATAGAGGGTTAATAGGGGGATACGGATAAGGGGGGAAATTTTAAACAGTGATGAGTCTTGCTGGGGGCGATCGCGCATAATCCGGTTGATCCGTCTAAGGTAGATATTTTTGTACCACACTCCATCCAGTAAGGGAAACCCAACTGAAGCCCATAAATAGGAGGGTGTTGGTGAGCAGATGTAGAGGTCTAGCCCAAGGTCTTTGGGGACTGATCTGAGTCGCACTGGTGGCAGAAATCAGGACTAAAGCAACCACCAATAGTCCCGCAAATAGGTGAGAGGAATGCCCTAAGCTGCCATAATGTCCCAGGGTTCCGACGATACCGATCGCCAGCAGCAAAAGAACCAGAAAGACTAAAATAGAACCGAGAATATAATGGAGCGATCGCCACCATCGAGGTAAGGGTTGGCGGTTTTGCCGACTCCACCAAACTCCAGTTCCTGTCATCGCTAATAAGACATAGGAAAATAGGGCCAAGCCCATTGACCAGGCCGCTATTTTCCAGAGCCATAAAAATGAAGGAAGATCCACAAATTAAAACCAGATTTATTAAACGTAACCGTCTAAAGCTAAAATTTCAATCTAGATTCAGATAAAGAAGTTTAGCCCGTCGTCTTTTACTTCCCCATCTTTCTCCTAACCAGAGATTAAAGGTTTTCTTAATCAATCGCCGTTAACGTTGGGGCTTTAAAGTTGGTTAAGGTATTAATCACTTTGGGTAAAGAGTTAGATTCCTTGAGCATTTGCCCTTCCCCTTCTATACCTAATTCTTGTAGTTTTAAGCGATCGCAAGGAATTTTATCCGATAAAATCGCACTGGCCATCATGCCACAGTGAATTTCCAATAGGGCTTCCGGAACAGATTCAAAGACTAAACGCTGTCCGGGAAACACCACCCGTTCAAAGTACCAATTTTGAATATTACAGATCCGAGCAACTTGCACTTTACTGGTCGCATTTACATAGCAGCAAAGAATGCGATAGGACTGCTCTGGTGGAAGGGGATCAAGAATTTGTGCCATATTCTTATGAAAAGATCAAAAATAACGCATATTAGCCTACATTGGCCACTCTAACACTTCTGATCCCAACGGGTTGTAAAGGCGACTACCATTAATCCTTTTTTAACCTCTTTTCTAGGCAGTCAATTGCAGTCCTAGAGACTTTTATAAGGATTTTCTCTGCACTTATCGATGATCATCTCTAATCTTGATGATTAGTAAATCTAATCTAAGTCCCAACTCCCTGGACCCAAAATTTCCTCCAACAGATCCCAAAACCAATGTTATCGTAAAGTTATGTGAAAAACTCTCATAAATCCAGGTTTAGAACAGGAAACGCCCTATGCACGCTACCTCCGTTACTGGCGATCGCCTTCTTTACGTCCGCCTTCCCTGTAACCCCATCTTTCCCATCGGTGTGGTCTATCTTGCCGATCACATCCACAAGTGTTTCCCCTCTGTGGAACAACAGATCTTCGACCTGGGAACAATTCCCCCCCTCGATTATAAACAAGCTCTAGACGAGGCGATCGATCAGTTTCGCCCCAACTTACTGATCTTCTCCTGGCGAGACATTCAAATCTATGCCCCCGTAGGCGGAAGAAGCGGCAACCCCCTACAAAACGCCTTTGAATTTTACTATAGCTTTAATCCCTTCATTAAGCTGCGAGGCGCTCTGGGCGGTTTGCGATTAGCCACTGCCTACTATGGGGAACTTTGGCGGAATATGAGCCTGATTAAGCGAGGCTTAAAGCGTGCCCAAAAATATAACCCCAACACCCGCTTAGTGGTGGGAGGCGGTGCGGTGAGCGTCTTTTATAAACAACTTGGTCGCTCCCTTCCCCCAGGAACCGTTATTTCCGTGGGTGAAGGAGAAAGCCTCTTAGAAAAACTCTTAAAGGATCAAGATATCAGTGGCGAGCGCTGTTATGTTGTCGGTCAAACAGTGGCCCGCGATCGCCTCATCCACGAACCCCCCACTCCCCTCGAAAAAACGGCCTGCAACTATACCTATATCGAAGAAATTTGGCCAGCCTTTAACTACTACCTGCAAGATCCCGACTTTTACTTAGGCGTACAAACCAAACGTGGCTGCCCCCATAATTGCTGCTACTGCATTTATACAGTCGTCGAAGGTAAAAAAGTTCGCATCAACCCCGCCGATGAAGTCGTCGAAGAAATGCGTCAACTCTATGACCGGGGGGTACGGAACTTCTGGTTTACCGATGCCCAATTTATTCCAGCACGGAAATTCATTCCCGATGCGATCGAATTGCTCCACAAAATCCTGGAAGCGGGTTTAACTGATATTCACTGGGCCTCCTATATCCGGGCGGATAATCTCACTCCTGAACTGTGCGATCTGATGGTCAAAACAGGAATGAATTACTTTGAAATCGGCATTACCAGTGGCTCCCAAGAATTAGTCCGTAAAATGCGAATGGGCTATAATCTGCGCGTAGTTTTAGAAAACTGTCGGGACTTAAAAGCAGCCGGTTTTAACGATCTCGTATCCGTCAATTATTCCTTCAACGTAATTGACGAAACCTATGACACCATTCGCCAAACCATCGCCTATCATCGGGCCTTAGAAGAAATCTTTGGAGTCGATAAAGTCGAACCCGCCATTTTCTTTATCGGTTTACAACCCCATACTCACCTCGAACAATATGCCTTTGACCAAGGCATTCTTAAACCCGACTACGATCCCATGAGTATGATGCCCTGGACAGCTCGCAAATTACTCTGGAATCCAGAACCATTAGGCTCATTTTTTGGCCAAGTCTGTTTAGCTGCATGGCAGCGCAATAGTAATGACTTTGGTCGGGAAGTCATGCAAGTTTTAGAAGAACGGCTCGGTCGAGCCAGTCTTGATGAAGCCCTCAGCGCTCCCCTTACCCCGAAAGCAGAAAGCAGCAAGCAGTTGACCCGCGTTGGTTTTTAAAAACAATTTCGCAAGGTTTCTGCTAAGACTTGGACATGAGGGGGTTTTAACATAGTTAAGTGTGTACCTGGTACAGTATAAAGTGCTACGGGTTCAGAGGAGAAACGACCCCAACCCCAGAGGCGATCGCTGGCAATCTCTGCTTTGAGAGTATGGCCAAAGCCTTTTTCTGCCATATCTTCAGAGACCGTATCTCTTGCCTTCAATAACACGATCGGAATGTGATAATTGCTTTGCGGGTAATAAGAATAGCTTGCGTCATAATCACTCATTAACACCTTCACAAACCCTCGAATCTGTTGAACCCCTGCTCCTTCGGGGAAAAAGCCCACGGTTTGTAGCTGTTCATAGATATATTGCCATTGTTCTTCTGCTTCGAGGGATTCCAAAACTTCCGCAGATACTCCGATTTCCGTGCCAAAAAACTGTTCAATTAATGCCACCACTAAAATCAGTTTCCGGGAAAGAGACCAATCGCGATCGATATTCGGTTTATTTTCTAGTGCATCTGGAACTGGACTATCCAGAATCACCAGTCGAGCCACTCTATCTCCTTGCGCTTCTAGTTGCTGACTCATCTCAAAAGCCACTAAAGCACCGAAAGAATGACCCCCTAAATAGTAAGGGCCTTCTGGTTGTACCGCTTTAATATATCCAATATAATCCCTCGCCATAGCTTCGACTGTAGTGTAGGGTTCTGATGCTCCATCCAAACCTCTGGATTGAAACCCATAGAAAGGTCGCTCTTCTCCTAAATAACAAGCCAAATTAGACAAATAAATCACATTTCCACCCGCTCCTGGAACACAAAAGAAAGGAGGTTGATTTCCTTGAGTTTGAATCGGGACTAAGGCTGACCAAGAATTAAAATCTGTTGATTCTTGCAAGCATATCGCCAGTTTTTCAATAGTCTGAGCTTGAAAGAGAGTGGATAGGGAAAGATGCCGATCAAACTCCTGCTCAATTTTAGCCATCAATTTTAGTGCTAAAAGCGAATGTCCACCCAGATTGAAAAAGCCATCTCTAATTCCTATGGGTTCAATTTGAAGAATATCTGACCAAATTTTTGCCAGCTTTCGCTCGGTAGAATTTCGCGGTAAAAGGAAGGATTCTTGACTATCCTGACTCGTAATTTCCTTGGATAAGTGATCCGGATTAACCTGTGGAACTTGATCGTCTGAAATCGCATTAGCGATCTCTGCTAAAGTTATTTCAGGATTTTTAATAATCAAATCGAAAATCATGAGAAAATGATCGAGTATTTTTTTAATTTCCGACCCCTTGAATTTAGAATGACTATAAACAGCATTAATTTTGAAATTGGAGCCAGGAATCGCAAGAATAGTTAAACTAGACTGAGTTTGTGCTCCTAGAGAATGATTTTGATTAAGGCTAATCTTAAACCCGGAAAAATCTTGGATTGAGGCATCAACTGGATAATTTTCAAAGACTAGGATACTGTCATACAACCGTGATGACATGGAGATCTCACTCCAGGAATGAATTTGGCCTTGAGAACAATATTCATAGGATTTTTGTTGAAATTGTTGTTGTTGATGTTCTTGTAACCAAGACCACAGAGGAAGATCGGGAATAACAGTACACCGAATGGGAACAGTATTAATCAATAAGCCAACCATAGACTCAATTCCAGAAATTTCTGGAGAACGACCCGAAACAGAAGCCCCAAAAACGACATCTAATTGATGACTATAGCGACTTAACAATAATCCCCAAATTCCTTGAATCAGAATATTGAAAGTAACTCGATTTTTCTTGACGAGAAGATTCAGAGCTTCTGTAGAGGACTCAGATAAACTAATGGCTCGACGACCATACGGTTGTTCTGGAAGCGCAAAGTCATCCGATGAAACTTCTTTTCCTAACGGAGTAGGTTGGGTGAATCCTCGTAATTTTTCTTGCCAAAATTCCTGAGCTTCAGTCAAATCTTGACTGTATAACCACGTGATATAGTTTCGATAGGGATAGGTAGAGGATAAGGAAAAATGAGAATCCTGAGTCAATCCTTGATAGAGTGTCAATAGGTCTTGGAATATGACTCCTAAAGACCATCCATCTACCAAAACATGGTGTACTGTGAAAACAAAATAATAGGCTTTATCTTCCCATCGAAATAGAGATAAATCCAGAAGAGGAACTTGGGTTAAGTTAAAGCCTTTCTCTTGCTTGATCCGAATATGTCGAGCTAACTTTTCTTGAACATCTTTTTCTGCTCTCCAATCCTCAACTTGTAACTCATAAGGTACACTTTGCAAAACAAACTGAGCCAGCTTATCATAATCTTTCCATAGAAAACCAGTCCTTAAAATTTCATGTCTATCTATCAAACTTTTCCAAGCTTTCTGCCACGCTTTTACATCTAAATCCCCTTCTAAATTTAGAACAATCTGTTCAATATGAACCCCAGATTCTGAAGCGGATAAGGACTCAAACAGCATTCCTTGTTGTGAGGGAGAAAGGGGATAAATTGCAGTTATCTTGGCTGGGTCGTGATTTTCTTGTTGAATATCTGAGATAATGGTATCTAACTGGATCTGTGTGAACTGAACAGCCGGAAAATCTGAAGGGGTATATCCACCAGTTTCTGGAGATTGGCAGTGATGAATGAGTGCTTTTAAGGTATTGATATAATTTTCTGCTAAAGTTTCGATGGTTGATCGTTGATGCAGATAATTACAGTACGTCCAATCAATTTGCAATTTATCCTTCAAGACAATTCCTGTAATATCTAATATATGGGGACGCTTGCCATGAGGGCTTTGAACTAAACCCATGGCTTCTGAAGCGACTTGCCAAGAATTCTTTTGAGATTCATTCGGATTAAATTGACCTAAATAGTTAAAGCTTATTTCAGGTTGTGGGAGAGCTGAAAGTCCAGACTTAATTTCTAGATCTGAGCTGAGATAACGTAAAATACCGTAGCCAATCCCACGATGGGGTATTGCTCGTAGTTGTTCTTTAATCGATTTAATATTTTCCCCTATATTATCTTCCACAGGTTGTTGGAGTATAATGGGAAAGACACTGGTAAACCAACCCACGGTTCGAGATAAATCGATGTCAGCAAACAATTCTTCGCGTCCATGTCCTTCTAAGTCTAGAAATAGAGTTGATTGTCCGCTCCAATTTTTGAACGTTTGTACTAAGGCAGTGAGTAAGATATCATTAATTTGGGTATTATAAGCGGAGGGGACTTCTTGTAAGAGAGCTTGAGTTTCTTCTGAAGTTAGCTGTACGGAAATATTATCCGTATTCCCAACTGTATTGTGAGTGGTGTTTTCTGGATAATCGATAGGTAGTTTATAGTCTTGAGATTGAGTCAACCAATAGTTTAGTTGCGATTGAAGATGGGGAGATTTGCTGTATTCTAAAAGATGAATTGACCAATCTTGAAATGCTGTGGTTTTTGGAGGAAGTTGTAGGGGTTCACCCTTCTCTAGTTGTTGGTAAACGGCTGATAAATCTTCTAATACAATACGCCAAGAAACTCCATCGATAACTAGGTGATGGGCAACAATCAGTAAACGTCCTTCTGTCTGTTTTCCAACTTGATAGAGGATACTTCTAATAAGAGGGCCTTCAGCCAGATTTAAGGTCGTCTGTTGGTGAGCAATATTGTCTTCTAAAACACGGGTTTGTTCAGAGGGAGGTACTGAGGATAAATCAACTCTCTCAAATGGAATAATTTCTTCTACGTTCTTATTGATTTGTTTCCAGCTTGTTTCATTCTTAAAAAATCGCAAACGTAGAGCATCATGGTGGTTTACAATTTTTTCTATGGCTTTGGATAGAAACTGGGGGTTAATATCAGCAGGGACTTTGAGGAGAAAAGATTGGTTAAAGTGGTGAGGTTCAGCAAGATTTTGCTCAAAGAACCAATGCTGGATGGGAGTAAGCGGAACTTCACCCGTCACACGGTTTTGTTGAGCAGAGGATGGTTGTAGTGTACTGGCAACGGTTGCGAGTTGTGCAATAGTTTGATGTTGAAACAGTTGCTTGGCAGTCAAGCCAATGCCTGCTTGTTGAGCGCGAGAAACAATTTGAATGCTGATAATTGAATCTCCCCCAATTTCAAAAAAGTTATCCTTCACGCTTACTCGCTGTAATCCTAAAACGTCTTGCCAAATTTCAGCTAAGGTCTGTTCTATTTTGTTTTGGGGAGCAATGAATTCTTCTGTTCTGGTTAATTCGATATCTGGAGCGGGTAAGGCTTTTCTATCTACTTTCCCATTGGGGGTAATGGGGAGTTTTTCGAGTATAACAAATGCAGAAGGCATCATATACTCTGGTAGTTTATCTTGCACGAATTGCCGTAGATCTAGAGGAGTAAGATCGGGATTTTCGCTCACAACATAGGCAACTAAGCGTTTGCTATTGGGTGTATCTTCTCGTGGGATGACAATACCATGCTCGACGTGGGAATGAGTGGATAAAATGGCTTCAATTTCTCCCAGTTCGATGCGAAATCCGCGAATTTTCACTTGAGTGTCTATTCTTCCGAGGAATTCAATGTTGCCATCGGGTAGATAGCGAACTAAATCGCCAGTTTTATACAGTTTACTGGTCTGGTTTCCAGAATCAAAAGGGTTGTTGATAAATTTCTCTGCTGTTAATTCAGGTCGATTGAGGTAACCTCTCGCTAAACCATCACCTCCAACATATAGTTCTCCTGGTACTCCAATAGGAACAGGAGTTAAATTAGAGTCAAGAACATAGAATTGAGTATTTGATAAGGGAGAACCAATTGGTAAATTAGTAGCATCGTCTGGAACGTTGTCCACTAAATACCAACTGGAAAATGTTGTATTTTCTGTGGGGCCATATACATGAAGTAACCGTTCTGGTCTACCCTTGTCTAAAATTTGTTTGACCCAAGTTGGATCGACAGCTTCACCACCAAACAGTAAACTCTTTAAAAATTTAAAGAGGGTGGGTACTTGTCTTGCAATTTGATTGAATAAGGCAGTTGTAATAAAAAGATGATCAATGGAGACTTCCCATAGACAAGCAGCCAATTTTTCCGGAGTCATGAGCGTGTCTTTGGGGATAATAATCAAAGTCGATCTATTTAAGAGTGCCCCCCAAATTTCAAACGTTGCGGCATCAAAAGAGGGATTAGAGGCGTGAGCGACCCGATCGCCCCCCTTCAGTTGTAAATAATTTGTCTTCATTACTAAGCGTACAACAGCTTGATGAGGAATCATTACCCCTTTAGGTTTGCCTGTGGAACCGGAGGTATAGATAATATACGCTAGAGATTGGATATTGATTTTATTGAGTAAATTTTCTTGGTTTTGTGTAGCGATCGCCTCCCAATCCCTATCTAAACACACCACTTGCGCTTGAGGTTCGGGTAACCTCTCTAAGCCATCCTGAGTGGTGACTAAGACCGGAACGTTGGCATCCGCTATCATATAACTCAAACGCTCTGCTGGATAATTGGGGTCTAGAGGTACATACGCTCCTCCCGCTTTGAGGATGGCTAAGATGCCCACAATCAGCTCTAGGGAACGTTCAACACAAATTCCCACCAGTGCTTCAGGTTGTACTCCTAAACTTTGCAGATAGCGAGCTAATTGATTAGCTTTCTGATTTAATGCTCGGTAGGTTAACTGCTCTTGTCCAAAGATAATCGCGATCGCATCAGGAGTCCGTTCAGCTTGTTCTTCAAATAACTGATGAATACACTTATCCCTAGGATAATCGGTAGCCGTATTATTCCACTCGATCAGTAACTGATGGCATTCTGCTTCTGTGAGTAGGGGGAGTTCGCCGATCTTCTGTTGGGGGTTAGCGGCGATCGCCTCTAATAGTACCTGCAAGTGACCTGCCATGCGGGCAATAGTCGCAGCATCAAACAAATCGGTAGCATACTCCCAATAGCCTAAAATTCCTTTATCGGTTTCCTCCATGGAGAGGGTGAGGTCAAATCGAGAGGTGGCGATCTGGGAGCTTAACCGTTCAAAACTCACTCCTGGTAACTCACAGGATAAGGCTCCAGCATTCTGCAATACAAACATCACTTGAAATAGGGGGGAATGGCTCAAATTACGTTCCGGTTGCAGCGCATCCACTACCTGTTCAAATGGCACATTTTGGTGAGTATAGGCTTCTAAAGTGACTTCCCGGACTTGAGTAAGCAATTGCTCAAAGGTTATATCGTCTGGAAACTGGGTTCGCAAGACTAAGGTATTGACAAAACACCCCATCAGAGGTTCAACTTCCTGGCGATCGCGATTGGCGATCGGCGAACCGATTAAAATATCATCTTGGCTACTATATCGATACAGCAGTGTGGAAAACGCTGCCAATAGGGTCATAAATAATGTTGCACCTGCCTTTTGACTGAGCTGTTGCAAGGGTTCCGTCAGATGGGGAGGCAAGGTAAATACTTGGTGTTCGCCCCGATAACTTTGCACTGCCGGTCGAGGTCTATCCGTTGGCAACTGTAATAAACCGGGAGCATCAGCCAGTTTTTGTTGCCAATATCCCAATTGAGTCTCCAGAACTTCCCCACTTAACCAAGTGCGCTGCCATTGGCTATAGTCAGCATATTGAATCGGCAGTTCAGGCAAAGGAGAGGGTTCTCCCTGAAGATACGCTTGATAGAGTGTGGATAACTCTTGGAACAAGACACCCACTGACCAACCATCACAGATAATATGGTGCAAATTAGCCAGCAACACCGACTCTGTTCTTGAAAGTCGAACTAAACTCACGCGCAATAAAGGCCCAGTTGCTAAATCAAAGGGAGCTTGAGCTTCACGGCGAATTTCTCGGTTTAACTGCTCCTGTTGTTGGGTTAGGGGGAGATGTTGCCAATCTTGGATCGAAAGTTCAAACTCAACTGGGGGGTCAATAACCTGTACTGGAGTGCCATTTAGCGATTCAAAGCGAGTCCGTAGAACTTCATGGCGGCGAATGATTTCCGCCAAAGCTGATTCTAGGATAGGAACCTGAAGATCTCCCGTAATTCGGAAGGCTCCAGGCACATTGTAGACAGAACTCTTCCCTTCCAGTTGGTCAAGAATCCAGAGTCTTTCTTGGGCCCAAGAAAGGGGGAGAGGACTGCCATCATGAGGGATGGGAGAAATGGCGGGTAGAGTCTGAACCGGAGTTAAGCTTTGATTGAGAAACCGGATAATCTCTCCTTTGCGCTCTGACAAAGTGCCTCGCATACTTGGGGTTAACACGCCTTCTGGAGCGCGACAGCGCAGTTTCTCGCCTTCAACCCACACTTTAACGCCCAATTCACGCAGTTCTGACAGAAATTGATCGATAGGTTTCATCGTAGACACTCCCTAGAATATGACTCATTGATCCAACCCTGATTCAGTTCAGGGAATTACCGATGCATCTCTCGGATAACGGGAGTGCCAACCTCTTGAATCGTGCCATCTTTCCCATTCCCTGCCATACCAAGGGGGCCCCACATTTTTAAGCCTAAAAGTTCCTTTAATTCGGGAGCATAACCCTTGACTTCTTCCCAGTCCAGAGTCAGCCAGAAATGTTCTTGCTGACGCATAAAGGGACGACAATAATAAGCCAAAATCCCATAGCGGGGTTCATCGGTTTTGTTGACTCCCGTGCCATGCCACAGTCGGCCATCAAATACCATCGCTGTCCCCGCAGGAGCAACAGCAGGGATCGGTTCGGGAGCGTCTTCTGGTACAGGAATGGCTTGTCCTTTCATCACTTGCTGAGGTTTGAGTTTATGGGAACCCGGAACCATTAGGGTGGCTCCATTCTCTTCGGTGAAGTCCGAGAGCATCCACATCATGTTAATCACCATGGGATAGGGCGTGACCGGTAAATAGCCCTGATCGAAATGTAAGGGCATGGCGGAGCCTCCTTTACAGGCAATATTGGCACTCAAGGAAGATAACAGAGCTTCACCCGCAAAGGGTTCTGGCATGGGGCCATCATTGGTAGCGGCAAATCTATCTCGAATCAGATTTAAAGGGGCCTCTTTGATGGCAATTCGGCGAAAAATTTCGCCTTTGGTAATTAAGCTCCAGACGCGTTGATTGGGGCCATTGGGGTTAAATGTTGCGCCACTATCCATCATGGCAACACCGGCTTTTCGTTCAGCTTCGGCTTGTTCAATCAGACGTTCTTTGGCTTCTTTGACTTCATCCGGGGAAAGGGCGTTAGCAATTAAGGCAAAGCCAAATTCTTCAAAGTGTTTGCGGGCTTCTTCTAGGCTGTTAGATAAGGGAGGTAAGCTCAGAGTTTTCATGGTTATTTCTCCAAAATTGAACAAGAGTTTATCATTTCAATGGGGTTATAATTCAATTTCTTCTTCACCGGGTTGTAAATCTTCAGTGGGATTGACTTGGGCATCGACGAGTAACGTGCAAATGCCATCAATTCGTTCAGCGAGTTCCAGAAGAGTGGAGCTTTGAAAGACTAGGGTTAAAGGAATATCAATTTCAAAGGTTTGGCAGATACGGGAGACTAACTGAGTTGCCAGTAGGGAATGGCCGCCTAATTCAAAGAAGTTGTCATAAATTCCGACTGGAGAAACCTTGAGGACGGCTTCAAAGATTTGCACCAGTTGATGTTCTGTGGGGGTGCGCGGTTGTTGATTTTGGGGGTCTTTGGAATTCAAGTTGCTCCCCAGCAGTTGCCGGAGATCGATATCACCGGTTTCTGTTAAGGGCATTTCTTCGAGTTGCACGCCTTCACAGTGGGTAAGGGTTCCTAGGAGATCGCGCACTTGTAGATCTTGCCATGGATTGACGGCCCATTTTTTCCCGGACGTAAAATAGGCGGTTAACTGTTGTAAATTCTGGCAGTTAGAGAGCAAATACTGGATATAGGGTTTGGTGGAGTCGAGTCCAATGAACCAATAGCCGGGAGGTTGAGATAGGGTGGCGAGCAGGGAGGTCAGTCCTTGAGAAGGGGCGATCGCACAATATCCTTTTGCCTGACTCAGCTCTTTCATCTGGTAGCCTTGACTCATACCGATTTCATCCCACATACTCCAGGCCAAGCCATAACTTTGCACGGGAGTTTGGGCATTTTGGTACTCGCTAAATGCCCCTTGAAAACTATTTGCGGCAGCATAAGCGCCTACCGTCGATCCCCCTAAAAATCCATTCACCGAAGCAAAGTGAATAAATATACTCTTTGGATGATCTTTAACCAATTGATGTAACACCCACGTTCCTAAAACTTTGGGACGCAACACCTCAGCCACACTCGCTTGAGTCTCGGATAAGACAGGCTTTTCCTGTAGGTTTCCTGCCAGATGAATTACGCCATCGAGTGGACTTCCCCATAGAGCGATCGCCGAATGAACCGCTTGGTGTACCTGTTGCTCATGAGCAATATCAACCGCCTGATAAATGACTTCTCCTGGCAAAGTTTGTAACTGTTGATAAGTGTCCTGTTTTTCCGAGGTTAGTAATGGTAAAGGGGTGCGCCCCACCAATAAGAGTCGAGCGTGATAGGTCCGTAAAAGATACTGAGCCACTTTTACCCCGATGCCACCTAATCCACCACTGAGGAGATAAGTGCCTCCAGGTTTAAAGGGCAGTTGAGGTTTATCTTCCCAGTCCCAAGGGACAACTTGCAAACCGGAAGTATATCGTTTGCCATGGCGATACGCAATTTCCACATCTGGACAAACTGTACAGAGTTCTTGCCACAAATCGGTTTTCTGCTCCTCTTCAGTGTCGGTTACCGATAGATCGATATGGCGACTAGCGAATCCAGGGATTTCTTGAGGTAGAGTTTTCAGCAACCCTAAAATGGTTGCCTTTTCAGGAGCAATGCGATCGCTCGGCTCTACCCTTTGAGTAAAACTTGTGACCCAAAACAACCGTAGGGGCTGGTCTAGATTTCCATTTTTTTCCAGAGCTTGAGAGAGAAACAAGAGGCTATATAATCCTTGCTCTTGTGCTGCTTCCAATTGCTCCGTGCTGCTAATCTCTTGGGTTTGAGTGTGATATTGCCCTAGGTGAATGATTTGAGCAATCGGACAATCCTGAACAGATACAGACTCCAGAAGTTGCTGATAATGCTCTGGGCGATCTGGAGCAATAGAATAGCACTGTTCATCGATTTGAGTAAACTCAGAACCGGCAATGACTTGGATATAGGATTGATGATGTTTCGTCAATTGCTCTGCTAACCCACGAGCTAATCCTTCACCCTCAAAAAAGATGAGTGTTAAACCCTTGTGGGGCTGAAGATGAACCCCTTCTACTGCTTTGGGTTGCCAAGTTTGCCGATAAAACCAATTGGGTAGTGTGTTCTGATTTTCAAGCAGCAAATCCACCTGTTTTAAGATCGGCTTAAACTCTCCCACTTCAAAACGCTGTTTTAACTGCGATCGCTGAATTTTACCAATAGCCGTCTTCGGAATCGTTTCTGAATGAACCGGAATCAAAAAATCTGGATTAATTCCCATCGATTGGATCACTTGAGTCCGAATTTTTTTCAGCAGTTGTATTTGCTCTAAAGCGCTCAGGTACTTAGGGCTAAAAAACACAGCCAACCGATCGGTATCATCTTGGCGTTGACGAACTCCACAAGCGGCGGTATAGGAAACTTCTACCTCTTCCAACTCTTCAACAACTGCTTCAATTTCATGACTATAATAGTTAATCCCATTAATAATAATCACATCTTTCTGTCTTCCCGTAATCGTTAACCGACCCTCTTGAAGAAAACCCAAATCTCCCGTTTTAAACCAACCGTCTGGAGTAAATGCTTCTTTTTGTTTCTCTGGATTGTTATAATACCCTTGAGTGACGGTCACCCCTTGAATTTGAATCTGACCAATTTCCCCTTCTTCAAGAAGTTTGTTCTGCTCATTGACAATTCTTAGAGAGACTCCAGAAATAGGAAGCCCTAGATCGACAAAAGGCACATCTTCTCGTTCTCCGTCCCAAGTATAATCCTTAGAAAACACGATTCCTGAACTGGTTTCTGACATTCCCCAAGCTGGTTTCATTGCTGTTTTTATCAATTGGTGTGGAGTCAGTAATTGCATAAACTGTCGTGCAGTCTTATCAACGATCGCTTCCCCCCCATTAATCATATGGCGCACAGAAGATAAATCCCAATGACCTTGCTCAATTGCTTCAGATTGTGCATTAATCAAACCATAAGCAAAATTTGGGGCCCAAGTTACGGTAACTTGATATTTCTCTAACCAATCTATCCAGGTAACAGGATGATTGAGAACCACGTTAATCTGGGCTTGAATTTGCTGACAACCGAGATATACATCTCGGATATGGAACATGACTAAACCGACCACATGATCTAAAGGAAACCAATTGAGAGAAACATCTTTTGAACTATACTCATGGCAACGTTTGGCTCCTTCACTGCGGCTCAGAATATTTCCATGGGTGAGCATAACGCCCTTGGGTTTTCCGGTGCTGCCTGATGTGAGAATGAGTAAGGCTAATTCATCGAGTTGACTGGAATAATAGTCAGTTTCGGCCTTACAAGTTCGTAGATCCTCCAAGGTGGCGACTTGAACGTTAGACAATTTTAACTCTTGCGCCCACTTTTCTAAAGTTCTGCCATGGTTTCGAGTGGTTAAGACTAAAGGGAATTCTAATAATTCCAAAGTATTTTGTAATTTACTCCAGTCAGAATTCACTGGAAATGATAAGGGAGCAGGAATAAATCCCCCTAACACACATCCCCAAAATGCTGGAATAAAGTCTTGAGCGTTTTCGAGCTGAAAAATAACTTTGTCTTGAGGCTTCAAACTCCGTTGTCTCAAGCCGGCTAAAATGCATTGTGCCTGGTGCAGCAACTGAGTATAAGATTGTCTTTCTTCCGAGCCATCCGCATTCAGGTAAATGAGTCCTGTCTCCGAAGGATTTTGTGCAGCTTGAATCAAGGCTTCAGATAAGTTTTGAGGAGCTTTTTCTGGAAACTGTAATTCTCCACCCTCACTCATTGCCGGGATATTAAGGCGGGAATGACTGTTTTTAGATGACGATACCCGATCGCTCGCAGAAGATGCGTCGGGTTCAGAAATGGATAAGTTATCTTCCGGTAGAAGATCCCATAAATGGAGGGGAGATGGAGGCGCAAATTTTTTCGGTTCTATGACAACAGCAACTTGTTCGATACTCGAAATTTTCTCTAGTTGTTCTTGCCACTGTTCAACCAACTCAGAATCGATCGCTTCTAACTGCGCTAAACGATCTGCGTCAATCTTACCCTGCTGAGTGTAAGGTAAGGCTACCACAGGAATACAGACCGAGGGTTGAAGTTCTACAGGTAGCTCAGACTTGATCTGTAACTCAATGGATGATAGGGATAGGGGATTAGAGGGCACGATATAAGCCACTAACTCTCCTTGGCGATCGCCGCACACAGAACACTGCTGAATCTCCGCGAGGGAGCGTAGGGCTGCTTCTACAGCTTGCAGGTTTACTCTTCGTCCTTTAACCGAGACGATCCGTTTCACCTCTCCCAGTCGTTCTAGAGTCCCATTCCCCGAGCGTTTTCCCCATTCTCCAGTTGAGTATAAACGACCCAATTCTGGATGGTCGAAAGACTTGGACTCCTCAGAACTCAAAGAGCGATCGCTGGTATAAAGCTCTCCTTCTATTCCTAGGGGAACTCGTTGACCAAAAGGATCTAAAATATGAATCGGGGATGAATCAAAACCTTCATTTTTAGCGGGATCGTGATTGATGTTGATCAGGTCTTGTTTTTCAGTTTCTGTAAGTAGAGGTAACTGAGACAGTTTACAATCTGGGTTCGTGATAATTCCTGCTAACAACACCTGGAAATGACCCACCATCCGCACAATAGTTTCTGGATCGAATAAATCTGTATTATATTTTTGGATGCCGATCAAAGAGGATTCTGTTTTTGTGATTTCTAAGGTTAAATCAAATTGCCCCTCAGCCATAGGAATATCAAAGGGCTTAACGGCTAATCCTCCCCAATTGTTCAAGGTTTTATCTTCTCCCAACATCAAGTTTTGAAAGGATTGAGACTGCTGAAGCTTATGTAAGGCGAACATGGTTTGAAAAATGGGAGGACGACTCGGATCGCGGGAGTCTTGTAATCGTTCGACGAGCAAAGAAAAAGGAAAATTTTGATGAGCTAGTGCTTCTAAAACCGTCTGTTTAACTTGCGCTAGAAATTGTCGAAAAGACAAATGTCCAGCACAATTTGCTTTCATCACGACTGGATTGGTAAAATAGCCAAATATGGGGGCAAATTCGGGTTGGGTTCTACCGGATGTTAGCGATCCAACTAAAATCTCATCTTGTTGGGTGTAACGATAGAGTAAGACCTGATAAGCCGCCAGCAAAACCATGTATAAGGTAGAACTTTCTTGTTGAGCGAGTTCCTGAAGTTTTGCGCTTAGGTCTTCGGAAAGGGTAAACAGATGGTATGTTCCATTGTAGGTTTGTTGAAGCGGTCGAGGCCGATCGCAAGGCAGAGGGAGTATACCGTTTGCACCGGCTAGTTTCTGATGCCAGTAGTTCCACAGTTTTTCGCCGCGATCGCTGGCTAAGAGGTTGCGTTGCCAACGTACATAATCCAAATACGAGTATTGAATCTGAGGCAGGGTTTCCTGGACTCCTTCTTGTATACTTTGATAGATTTGTGGCAATTCTTGCAGCAAAATATCAATCGACCAAATATCATTCGCAATGTGGTGAGTTGTAACTAAGAGGACATGATCGTTTTCCGCACGAGTAAATAATCGAACTCGAACAATGGGCCCTTGTTGGAGATCGAATGCTTCTTGATGGGCGGCAATGACTTGAGCTTTAAGCTGCTCTTCAGTTAACGTTGAACTCTTAATGGGTTGAAAATCGATACGCCGATCCTCTAAGACCTGTTGAATCGGTTCTTGACCTCGCTGAGGAAAAATGGTGCGCCATATCGGGTAGCGTTCAAGTAAGGTTTGAAAGGTCTGATGTAAGGCAACAACATCCACCATTGAACAGATCCGCAGGGCTAAGGATGAATTAAAGGCATGACTCTCCGGAGCTAATTGCCATAAAAACCACATGGCTTGTTGGCTGTAGGACAGGGGATAAACCTGCAAAATGCCTGGATTTTCCTGGAGTAAGCCTAGAATTTCCCCTTTGTGTTCTTTGAGTTGAGCTAATACAGCATCAATGGAGCGATCGCCAGGAGCATCATAGGACAATCCTCCATTGTCTGACCAAAGTTTCCAACCTTGAATTGAGAGATCTTGAAGAAATTCAACTAAGTTCATAGGGTTCCTTGTATACGATTAACAGAGTTATCCGCGATCGGATCGGAGAAGGGGCGATCGCCCAAGTCAGCTTCCGCAAAAATTTGCTCCTCGATCTCAACCGATAAAGTAGCAATAGTTACCCCTTCGATAAACCGAGTAATGGGGACATCAACTTTTAATTGAGTATTAAATCGATTCCGTAATTCAACTGCCATCAAAGAATCAACCCCCATCATCGTTAGAGATTGATGGATATCCATTTGAGTCACTGGCATTTCTAGAACGCGTGCCACTTGATGCTGTAGATAATCAATGAGGAGCGTTTTTTGTTCTGGTGCTGATGCAGATTTCAAGGACTCCAATAAAGAAAGTTCGGGTTCTAGAGTTGAACGTCCTGACTCAAAGTTCTGTAAGACCGGCAGGTTTACCCCAGACGGAAGGTTAGCAAAAATCTCAGACCAGTTAACAGAAAATACGGCAACTTGTCCGCTGGCTTCTGACCATAACTCAGACAGCACCTGCAAGCTTTTTTCGGGTAGCATCACGCCCATTCCGCTCATCTTAATTCGCTCTTGCTGTTCCTGGGATAAACGAGCCGCCATTCCGGATTGGCCCCATACTCCCCAATTAATACTTAATCCAGGTAATCCTAACCCTCGCCGATAGTGAGCCAATCCATCCATAAATGCATTGGCTGCTGCATAGTTACCTTGACCCAATGACCCGAATAAAGAAGCAATTGAAGAAAAGCAAATCCAGAAATCTAAGGTCATCTTTTGCGTGAGTTCATGTAAATACCAACTGCCTTGTACTTTAGGAGCCATGACTTTCGTCAATTGTGCTTTACTCATATTTTGCATGACCCCATCTTCGAGGACTCCTGCTGCATGGACAAGCCCTTTTAATGGAGGAAGAGAAGACTCGATTTGAGCCAAAATCAGAGCAATATCTTCCCGTCGGGAAATATCTCCCTGTATCACTGAAACTTGCGCTCCATTTTCTTTGAGTTGAGTGATGATTTCTTTGGCTTGAGCAGAGGGAAGATTACGCCCAGTGAGAACGAGAGATTTAGCTCCTTGTTTGACCATAGATTGAGCTACATTTAACCCTAATCCTCCCAATCCTCCCGTGATTAAATAAGTGGCATCCGAGCGTAAAGTAAGGGAGGTTTGAGCCTCAGATTCAGAGTGCTTGCGTCGGTGGACTAACCTCGGAACATAGCGGACACGGTTGCGAAAGGCAATTTGGTTTTCCTCATCTGGATGACACAATTCTGTGGCTAGAAAAGGTAAGGATTGTGATACATCTATTTTGGGGTCTAAATCAATACATTGACACTGAAGTTCTGGATGTTCCAAGGCGATCGCCTTCCCTAACCCCCAAAGGGATGCTTGTTGGGGGTTTTGCACCCAAGAGTCACGATCTACAGCTTGAGCGCCTTGGGTTACCAGGAGTAATCTTCCAGACCATTGCGTTTGGGAAACTAAGGCTTGAACCAGATAGAGAGTACTCAGACAACTGAGTTCTTGAGATGCGTCTAGCTCATCAATTGAAGTTTGCACACTCCAAAGATGAATGACTCCTTGCAGAGGAGATTCGGGTCTATTAACTGCCTTGAGTAACTGATGAAAATGATCGGGTTCTTGGGGATTAATTTGGTAATCTCGATCCTCTAATTGCTGATACGTCAGACCAGGAGAGACCCAAATACAGTTATCGCTTAAAAAGGGAGCTGATGGTTGCCTGATTTCCGGTTTATTGGCCAAGATCAACCACTTTCCTACAGGCTCTCGTTCTCCATCCCTTGGAGTAATTTCATCACGCTCCCAACTTAACCCATACACCCATTCCTCCGGTTCAACTTCCGAATAAACTACCGGATGGTTAAACGCGTCTTGGTTCAATAACCGTAATTCTTCTAGCGATCGCGTTTCACACTTTCTCGCAGTTAATAACACATAACTTCCCAACTTTCTCTCGAGTAACTTACCCAATTGATTATAAGATTGGAACGCTGCTCTGACATTATTATCTGGATTTTCTGCATAAAGTTCATTCAGGATTTCTTCAAAATCTGGAGCATAGAGAAAATTGGCAATTTCCCGACTCACATCAATAAACCCGGTAAGCTGGAGTTGATGTTGGGACAGTTCCTCAACCCAATGGTGTTTGGTAATAAAATAAGAAGAGGTTTCTTCATGATCGATATCGACTTCTCCATGGGCGATAAAATCGGCCAGGACTAACCAGCCATTTTCACACATATGCCGGCTGATATTGGAGAATAAATTGGATTTTTCTTTAATATGATGGGCGACTTCAAATCCAAAGACAAGATCGTAGTGATTGGGAAACTCGTCTTTACTGCTATCTCGATTAAAGACTTTGATTTGCTTCTCTAAACCATAGCCCTTCACTTGTTGGGTAGCAAATTTGGCTTGCTCGCTCGAAATCGTATAGCCATTTAATTGGAGATGAGGATGTTTTTGTCCCAGACTAATGATATCTGAACCATAGCCACAGCCAAAATCTAAAACGGTTTGACAGGCAGAAAAATCAACTTGGGAAAAACAGAGTTCTCTGAGTTTCTCTTGAGCCTTGAGTGCCATCGGGTACAATGGATCGCGCTCCAGATCTGGAGTAACGCAGAGCTTAACCCATGAAAAATCGGGTACAACTTCTGGGAAAATACCAAACGTCAGAAACTGTAGCGATCGCTGCTGCACTGCTCCTGTATCTCTTGCCTCTTGAGTCAGGGCGATCGCGGAATTATAATAATCATGAACAATATTTCCTTTGAACTGAAGATGGTTCTGATGCCTATCAATCAAGAGACTTAACACTTTCGGTAGAACTTCCGCTTCTTCTGCACTAAAAATAGCGGCTAAATTAAGTTCCTCGATTAAGTCTTGCACCTTCCCTCGATCGATCAGATTCAAAATGGGACTTGAAGCTAGATTGGAGCGATCGCGCTTTTCTTCTTTTACCTCAATCCAATAATTTTTTCGTTCAAAGGGATAAGTCGGCAGTGCTACTTTTTGGTGTGCAGAGTCTCGATGAACCCCCAACCAATCCACCTCTATGCCTCGGATATACAACTGAGCTAAACTGGAGAGCATTTGTTGCCCATCTTCTACTCCAGGACGTAAAGAAGGGAGCCAAATTCCCCAGTCTGGGGGCAAACATTGCCGTCCCATACCTAACAATATGGGTTTCGGGCCAATTTCGAGAAAAAGCTCATACTCTTCTTGATATAAAGTCTGCATACTGTCAGCAAATCGTACTGGTTGCCGCACGTGGTTGACCCAATATTCAGGGGTGGTTATACTAAGATCTGCCCGTTTTCCTGTGACATTGGAAATGAGAGGCAGTTGTGGTTTTTTGTACTGAATCTGACGGGCAATTCCGGCAAATTCATTTAACATTGGCTCCATCAATGGGGAATGGAAGGCATGGGAGACAACTAACGGCTTTGTTTTTATTCCCTCTGATTCTAGAGTGGTGGCGATCGCCTGTAACACTTCATTCTCACCCGAAATGACCACACTTTCCGGGCCATTAATTGCCGCAATTGCTACCTGTTCCGCATAAGGGGAAATGACCTCTCGTACCTTAGACTCCGATGTCATCACAGAAATCATACCCCCACCAGACGGTAACTGTTGCATCAACCGTCCTCGCGCAGCAATCAGCTTCAAACCCTCTGCTAAACTCAGCACTCCAGCAATCGTTGCCGCCACGTATTCGCCCACACTATGACCCATCACCCCTTGAGGTTGAACTCCCCATGACTGCCATAATTGGCACAGCGCATATTCAATGACAAATAAAGCCGGTTGAGTATAAGCCGTTTGATTTAATAATGAATCCTCCGTACCCTGGCTTGATTTTCCAGAGATGACATCCAGAATCGAATATTCCAACTCATCTCGCAGAATTTGGTCGCATTCCTCACAAGCTTGGCGAAATACGGGCTGAGTTTCATACAAGGATTGGCCCATATGCAGAGATTGAGAACCTTGACCGGTAAATAGGAAGGCAATTTTAGGTGAATTTCCCTGACTCGCACCTTCTCCGACAAACATTCCTATCCCTTCTGCATTGGGGAATTGCCGCAATTGTTCGCTTAATTCTGAGCGATTAGACGCGATCAAACTCAAACGATAATTCAAATGACTGCGACCAATATTGGTTGTATAGGCAATATCAGATAGTTCTAATTCAGGATGAGTTTCTAGATAGCTTTGATAACACCGAACCAGGTTATGAAGAGCAGGTTTAGTCTTCGCTGATAAGGTCAATAAATAATGAGGAGATTTAGCTTCTTCTTTCTGAGTATCGGTCAAGGAAACTGGCGCTTCTTCTACCACGAGATGAGCATTCGTGCCACTAAAGCCAAAGGAACTTACTCCAGCCAGACGACGCTGTTTATCCCCAACACTCCAAGGCGTGAGTTGCATCGGAACTTGCAGGGGAAAATGCTGCCAATCGATCTTAGAACTGGGTTGATGACAGTGTAAATGAGGCACAATTGTTCGGTGTTGCAGTTGTAAAACAACTTTTATTAATCCAGCAATTCCAGCGGCTGCTTCTGCGTGACCAAAATTCGTTTTTACTGAGCCAATGCGTAAGGGATTTTCTGGAGAATGGCTTGAGCCAAAAACCGCTCCTAATGCCCCTGCTTCAATCGGATCGCCTAGGGACGTTCCCGTACCATGAGTTTCGATATAACTTACTTCAGATGGATCGATCCGACCATTTTCTAACGCTTTACGAATAACGGCTTGCTGAGAGGGACCATTGGGTACCGTTAACCCACTGGTACGACCATCTTGATTGAGGGCTGTACCTCGAATAACTGCTAAAACATTATCGCGATCGCGCACGGCATCTGACAACCGCTTTAGTACCACCATTCCGCATCCCTCAGAGCGTACAAATCCATCTGCACTATCGTCAAATGCTTTGCATCGACCATCGGCAGAAAGCATCCGCGCTCTGGAGTGATTAATATGAGTTAAAGGAGAAATCAACCGGTTGACTCCTCCAGCCAGAGCTAAATTACACTCTTGATTTCTCAAGCTCATACAAGCCAAGTGAACCGTGACCAAAGAAGAAGAACATGCCGTATCCACGGCCACATTCGGCCCCGTTAATCCTAAAATATAAGATAGCCGTCCCGATGCACTACTATGGGCATTTCCACTAGCCAGATAGGGATTAATCTCTTCAATATTCGATCCAGCAATTTGGGTATAGTCATTACCAGAAATGCCCACAAACACTCCAGTTAAACTTTTTTCTAGATGTTCCGGATTAATGGCTGCCTGTTCTAACGATTCCCAAGCCACTTCTAAGAGCAATCTTTGCTGAGGGTCAAGGAACGTTGCTTCCTTACCCGATATGCCAAAAAAGCCTGGATCGAATCCCTTTAATTCCTCGATAAATCCACCATAGCGAGTGTACATTTTTCCTGGAGCTTCCGGGTCAGGATCGTAATACTCGTCGATATTCCATCGGTCTTGGGGAATCTCAGTAATGGCATCTGTTCCTTCTGATAACAGATGCCAGAATGTTTCCGGACTAGAGACCCCTCCAGGAAAACGGCAACCCATCCCAATAATCGCGATCGCCTCTCGACGAGCATAATCCATTGCTTCTAACTTCGACTGCATATCTTCCACAGCTCGAAGCGCTCGTTTTAAGGCAGATTCGCTTTTTCCTGAATTGATACTCATCGTTCTAATACCCCAATTTATCTAATTTATTTAGTAAAGAAAGTTCAACATCTTCATCAGAATATTCCTCTAAATCTGGATCGCCTCGATTCCCTGTTTCACCCCAAGGCGGTGCAAATTTATCCGTCGTCGGGACTTCATCGCGATCGCCCTCTGAGTCTAGAACGTGCCCTGCCAAGTAATTCACCAACTCAGATACCGTTGGATAATCAAACATCAAAGAAGAAGGTAGGGAACAGCCCAAACTGGTTTGTAATTTATTCTTCAATTCCACAGAGGTGAGCGAATCCATGCCCAAATCAAAAAAGCCTTCCTTCAAACTAATGGACTCAACCTTCTCAATCCCTAAAACTTGGGCAACTTGATGGCGAATATGGGCGATTAAGAGATCTGGTCGCTCACTAGGCAATGCCATTTCCAACTGTTGTAGAATGCTAGCTTTTGAAGGCGTAGAAATTAAAGAGTCAGTCTTTTGCCAATCGGATAAAAAGGGCCAAGTTCTCACCTGCTCTTCCCAAGTTGCCCACTCCATGGAAACGACTCCCACCTCCGCTTGTGCAGAACCCATCCAATGCTCTAGCGCTTTTAGCACTTCATCTGGACTCAGAGCCTCCATACCTTTCTGTTTGACGCGCACATCTGCACCTCGCTCTGCGGCTTCTCCTACTTGAGAAACTGCTCCCCAATGGATACTCAATCCAGGTAATCCTATCCCTTGTCGATAATGGGCTAAAGCATCTAGAAAGGCATTGGCAGCCGAATGGTTACCTTGTCCAGGGGAACCAAATAAAGAACCAACTGAGGAAAATAGGACCAAAAAGTCGAGGGATTGATGTTGGGTGAGTTGATGTAAGATCCAAGCCCCTTGAACTTTAGGAGCCATAACAGCTTCAAAACTAGACCAGGTTTGGTTTTTGAGTACGCCATCCGAGAGCATTCCTGCTGCATGAATAATGCCAGCAAGGGGATAGGATGATTCAGTAATTGTATTGAAGACTGCTTGGATGGCCTCGAAGTTGGCCACATCAGCAATTTCGACACGGATAGAGCATCCTTTTTGCTCAAGTTGGGTTAATTTAGCTTGTGTTGCGGGATCGGCAGGACGGCGAGTGACCAACACTAAGTGTTGAGCACCTCTTTCAATCATCCAGTCGGCTACGAGCAAGCCTAATCCTCCTAAGCCTCCGGTAATCAGATACGTGGCATCCGATCGCAGTTTTACCCGTCCAGATGTGGACTCACTCGAGGTTTTCACTAACCGAGGGACATAGCGTAGTTGTTCTCGCCACACCACTTGGTCTTCTGAGTCAGATGAGCCAAGTTCTTGCAGGAGGCTTGTCGCTTGCTCTTCTAGGGAAGTTTGAGGGTCTAGATCCAAAACCCGACAGGAGAGTTCGGGATGTTCTAAGCGGATGGCTTTAGCCATACCCCAAACGGAGGATTGGGCAATTCCAGGAGGTTGTCCCCCATAGTGCAATACAGATTGAGAGCCTTGGGTGACGATCTGTAATTGGGGTGAAAATCGTTCTTGCTCGATGATGGCTTGTACTAAGGACAAGGTTGTACCACAGCCCAGCTCGGATAAGCGGTTTAAATCTTCAAGGCTGAGGTTGGAGTTGGTGGGGAGTTCTAATGTCCAACATTGGATAATGCCTGATAATTGTGGAAATTCGATCGCCACTTCTGCCATCAGTTTCCTAAAGTCTTGGGGGTTATGGGGATTTATCTGCCATTGTTTGGGGGCAATCTGTTGATAGTCTTCTCCCATCCCCACTAAGATACAGGTAGCGGCGATCTCTTCTAACTGAGCTGCTAGGCTTTGCGCCACTCCAGCGCGATCGGCAAATATCAACCAACTCTGGGATGTTGCGTTTGGTTTTCTCGACTCAGAGTCAGCTTGGGCGAGGATGAGAGCTTGTTTAGATAAAACCTCATCAACCTTTGCTGCTTCGGGAATGGAGGAAACCGGAGTAAAGCCCGTTTCTTGTAGCAGGTGTTGCCACTGATTTCTGTTCAACAGGGGATGATCTCGTCGGTATTCCGTATCGCTAAATTTCCACCATCCCTCTAATAACCCAAAGATCAGATCCACCCACTGTTGAGGTTCGGTTGCTTCGAGTAACAGGAGGAGTCCACCGGGGGCTAAGAGTTGGCGCACATGGGTGAGAGTGTGACGAATATTTGAGGTGGCATGGAGAACGTTGGCAGCGATAATCAGGTCATAGTGATGATTGGGGAATCCTTGGGATGCTGGGTTTTGTTCAATATCAAGGGTTTGATAGGTAATGAAGGGATAGTCGGAAAATTTTTCTTTGGCTTTGGTGAGAAATAGGGGGCCTAAATCTGTAAAGGTATATTGGATTTGGCTGGGAGGGAGAGTGGGGAGAATGGCGCTGGTTGTGCCTCCAGTTCCCGCACCGATTTCTAGGATGCGTATGCCTTGACTGGGAGGGAGGGTTTCCAGGATGTTGGCGATCGCCTGTTGCACTAAGCTATTCATCGCCTGAGATACGGGAGAGTTTTGGTACAGTTGGGTTGCAGGGGTCAGATCTCCCTCTGGAAACACCAGTTGTACGGGGTCTTGAGTCCCTTGTAAAACGGAGCTGAGTTGGGAGGCACAGCGATGGAGTAAAGTTAATTCAGCGACGGCTTGAGGATAGCGATCACGCAACGTTTGATAGGTTGAGCTAGGATTAACGGGTGGCAAGGATTGCTGAGTTTCCCATTCTTCTGCTTTTTTATGCAGGATTTTGGCTTCTTCTAACGACACCAACAAGCGCTTAACCAGTCGATGATGTGCTGGGATAATCCCCAACTGTGCCGTGAGCTGTTCTAGAGAGAACGATTCTCCTGATTTATAACACCAGCCTAGGGTTTGCAAAGCCTGAATAATATACTCCCTAGATAAGAGTTCTAACTGCACGGGAATTTCGTCATAACCTTGTAAAGCTGGGCGATTTGCCAGTTCAGAAAGCTGAGGAACTAACTGGGCTTGTAGGGTTGGGGGAGACTGGAGACTTTCCCCAGAAAATCGGGAGCCAAAGCACGCCCTAGAGCGCCATTGCACACCATAACATTCTTCTAAAATGGGGTCTTGATGGCTGGTTTCGTTTGCCTCTTGCGCCAGAAGTTCTAGCAGTTTGGGAATCAGTTTCGACTCACTTTCGGAAAGAGACCCCCTTTTCTGCAATCGTTCGGTCAAGGCAGAAATTTCTTGGGGGGAACCCAGAGATCCCCAAGAGGGCTTGTGAGTAGCTGGTTTCGGCTTTTCTAACCAATAGCGCTGTCTCTGAAAGGGATAGGTGGGTAAGAACACTTTGTGGCGTTTCTGTTGGCGGTGAAACCCCGACCAGTCGATCTCGACTCCTTGGGTGTACAGTTGCCCTAAACTGGATAACATTTGTTGCCAGTCCCCTATCCCCGGACGCAGGGAGAGCAACCAAATTCCTCGATCGTCAGACACACACGATCGCCCCATTCCTAAGAGGATGGGTTTGGGCCCAAGTTCTAGGAAGATGGGATAATCTTGTACTGCGGTCATGGCGGATGCAAACTTCACGGGTTGGCGCAGATGATCGACCCAGTAGTTGGCTGTGGCGATCGCCTCTCCGGCTTGTTCTCCAGTCATATTAGATACGATTGGAATTTGGGGCGGATGGTATGTGATGTGTTGGGCAACTGCTCTAAACTCAGCCAAAATGGGTTCTATAAGAGGAGAATGGAAGGCATGGGAGATGGGCAAAGTTTGGGTCTTTATACCTTCAGATTCCAGTTTCTCCACGATGTCTTGTAAGACGGTTTTTTCCCCAGAAATAACCACACTTTCTGGACCATTAATGGCGGCAATGGCTGCTTGTTTCTCGTAAGGAAGTAGTCGAGGACGCAGGTCAGATTCAGAGGCTTTAACCGCCACCATTGAGCCATTTTGCGGTAAGTTTTGAATCAATCGACCCCGGGCAGCCATTAACCTTAAGCCGTCTTCTAAACTGAAGACTCCAGCAACACAAGCGGCGACGTATTCTCCCACACTGTGACCCATGACAACCCTGGGCTGAATTCCCCAGGATTGCCACAGTTTAAATAGAGCGTATTCTAGAGCAAAGAGGGCGGGTTGAGTATAGGCGGTTTGATCAAGGAGTCGGGAGGAGTCTGCCTCTGAATCTGGATAAAGGATTTCCAGGAGAGAGCGGTCTAATTCATGACTGAGTATGGTATTGCAGTGGGCGATCGCCTCCCGAAAAACGGGCGAACTCTCGTACAATTCCCGACCCATGTTGACATATTGGGAACCTTGACCCGTAAATAAAAAGGCGATTTCAGGGGGTTCTGTGCTGGTTGATACCTCTGCACCATAGACCGCGATCGCTTCTGCCGGGTCTAAGAGATAGCTGTGCAATTGCTGCTGCAAGGCTGAATGACTTGATGTAATCAGCGCTAATCGATGATTAAAATGACTTCTACCTAAATGAGTGGTATAAGCCAAATTTGCCAGATCGAGTTCTGGATAAGTGGACAGATAATCTTGATAAGAATGGACTAATTCACCCAGTGCCTTTGGTGTTTTTGCTGAAAGAGTTAAGAGCTGAACAGGCGGTTCTGAACTATCTTCAGCTTCCGATTTTTCCGGCTTTTTAACGGGCGCTTCTTCTACGAGAATATGGGCATTTGTACCACTCGCTCCAAAGGAACTAATGCCTGCAATTCGCGGTTCACTTTCAGTTTCCCAATCCAGAAGAGACTGGGGAATTTTCAACGGTAAACGATCCCAATCTAGATGAGGATTAGGTTTTTGGACATGGAGGTGAGGTGGAATTTGGCGGTGCTGAAGAGATAAAATAACCTTAATTAATGCAGCAACTCCGGCGGCAGCTTCTAAATGGCCAAAATTAGTTTTCACTGAACCGATCATCAAGGGGTTTTCTTGAGGGCGATTTTTACCATAAATCGCCGATAACGCTTCAATTTCAATCGGGTCGCCCAAGGAAGTTCCCGTACCATGGGTTTCTACATAACTGACTTGATGGGGGTTTAATTTTGCGCTCTTGAGAGCTTCTTGAATGACTTTCTTTTGCGCCATACGACTGGGAACCGTCATCCCGCTACTCGGACCATCATGATTAATGGCCGAGCCTCGAATTAACCCCCAGATAAAGTCTCCATCAGCGAGGGCATCTGAGAGCCGTTTTAAGACGACCACTCCACAGCCTTCGCCCTGTCCATAGCCATCGGCAGACGCATCAAAGGTTTTGCAGCGTCCGTCGCGAGAGAGCATGTTCAGTTGGCAGCGACCTATGGTACTGGTGGGAGATAAAATGAGGTTGACCCCACCGGCTAAGGCTAAATTCGATTCTCGCGATCGCAAACTTTGGCACGCTAGATGAATGGCAACTAAAGAGGTAGAACAGGCCGTATCGAGTTGGATATTGGGCCCTTGCAGCCCTAAAAAATGGGAAATTCGCCCCACTCCAATACTGCGTCCCATCCCCAAACCCGATGATTCATCGGTGCCTCCTTGCTCTTGGTATTGAATTCTCAAGCTGGCATAATCATCGGTGCAGATGCCCATGTACACACCCGTTTGGCTATGTCGCAGGTGTTCTAGGGTCACTCCAGCATTTTCTAGGCTCTCCCAGGTCACTTCTAAAAGGATGCGTTGCTGAGGGTCTAAGCCCACCGCGTCTCTAGGGGAAATACGGAAAAAGTGGGGATCAAATTGATCGACATTTTCAATAAACCCGCCCTCTTTCGTGTAGGTTTTTCCTGGTTTACCGCCCTCTGGATCGTAGTAATTTTCAAAGTTCCAGCGATCGCCGGGCACTTCGGAAATGGCATCAATTCCTTGTTCCAAAAGATGCCAATAGGTGGCACTATCCTTGGCTCCTCCCGGAAACCGACAACCGAGACCAATAATAGCAATGGGTTCCGTTTGCGCCTGAGTTAATGCTTCAAGTTTGCCCCGCATTTGCTTGAGCGCTTGCAGCATCTTCCGAGAAGAATCAGTTGTCGGTTGAGAGGAAGGTGAGGTCTGATTCATGATTACTCTCCTTCGGCTAACAAGGTTTCAATCCCTTCGAGTTCTTGGGAAATTTCATCTTCTAACTGCTCATCCGATAAGTCACCGAGTTCTGCACTCCATGGAGTCGAGGGGGTTGGATTTTGCTCCCCAGAAGCGGGTTCAGTAAAGAACTCCGTGAGGATAAATTCGGCTAAATCCCGGATATTCGAGCAATCAAATAAAGTGGCAGCACTCAGGGCACAGGATAAGCCGGAACTGAGTTCATTTCTTAGCTCAACGGCGGTGAGGGAATCGATACCCATCTCAAAGAATCCTAGCTGTAAATCGGGAAGTTGGTTGGCTGGATATTTGAGCAGTTTACCGATTTCTTGTTGGATATATTGAGTTAAGCGTTTTTTACGCTCTGGCAAAGATGCTCTTTGCAGTTGGGTAAGCATTTCAGATTGGGGTGCTGTGGAGGGCGTTTCGTCTTCTTCGGGCGATCGCAATCCCATGTGTTCTAAGAATAGGCGATCCTTACCCACGGTGTAAATCTCTTTGAACCGACTCCAATTGACCTCAGCCACAGTAGTTTGCACCTGGGTGCTATTCCAAAGTTGCTCTAAGGCTCCCATCCCTTGGGCTGGAGAAATGGAGTACACGCCTCGCTTACTCAGCTCTTCTAAATCTTCTGCATTGGCCATACCACCTCCAGACCAAGCCCCCCAATTAATACTCACCCCTGGTAAGCCCAGAGAGCACCGATAATGGACTAAGCTATCAAGAAAGGCATTGGCTCCGCCGTAGTGAGATTGGCCAAAAGAACCCCAAACTGCAGCAATGGACGAAAAGCACACAAAACACTCTAGGTCTAGAGTTTGAGTCAGTTGATGGAGATTCCATCCTCCCATCACTTTGGCCGCGAGAACGGACTCCAAGTCTGCATGGGTAATGTTTTCTACCGGTTCAATCCCTCCAGAAACCCCAGCTAGATGAATCACGCCTTTGAGAGGGGGCATGGAGTTGGGGATTTTCTCTATTACAGATTCTAAGGCTTGGCGATCGCACACATCGACTTGTACCGCCCTCACCTTAGCGCCTTGTTCCTGCAAACGAGCAATTTGATTCTGTTTCTCTGGAGACGGTTGACTTCGACTGATTAAAATCAGAGATTTTGCTCCTTTCTCAATCATCCATTCAGCCGTTCGCAAACCCAGCGCTCCCAGTCCCCCAGTAATCAAATACGTGCCTTCTTCTGTAAAGGATACCGCTTCCGACTCAGCCACTAGGGTTTTGGCTAAACGGGCAACATAGGCTTGTCCAGAACGAAACGCAATTCGGTCTTCAGCCGTGGGATTCAGCAGTTCGGCGAGCAATAATTCCATCCTATCTGTTTCTGGGTCTAAGTCCACTAAAGCTCCCCATAAGTGAGGATGTTCTAAAGACACCACCTGTCCAAATCCCCATAAACTCGATTGAGCAACGGCTAAGTTTTTGGGATTTTCCCCTACGGGTTGACTCCCTTGAGTCACGAGCCAAAGTTTCGGCCAGTTCCTCTTTAAGCCCGATTTGAGCAGACCTTGCAGGAGATGCAGGGCACTGCCACAGCCCAAGTTTTGGGCATTTCTTAACTGCTCTTCACTTAAGTTTTCTGGAGTAGGACTCTCCAAACTCCAGAGATGAATCATTCCTCGCCAATCTTCAGGATGAGTCGCTCCTAATTTCTGGCAGAGGTCTGTAAACTCTTGGGGGTTTAAGGGGTTAACTTCCCAATCTTCTGGTTCCTTGTGTTGAGTCTGACCTTTTGGATAAACTAATGTACACTGTTGCCCCTGTTTTTCCAGCAACCCTTTTAAACGTTTCCCGAACCCATTTCCATCAGCTAGAATCAGCCAATGTCCAGGGTTTTGTCCTGTAGAAACTTTGGAGTTTTTCTCCCGCAGTTGCCATTCAATGCCATAGAAAAGCTGTTGTAGGGAGACCTCGGGATACGTGAGAGAAACTTCGAGCTGTTTCTGGTTTAAGTCATACAGTTCTTGAACGGATAGGTTCTCCCGTTTTTGTGCCGTGACCAGGACATAGCTCAATAATCCCTTACGCAATAACTTGTATAAGTTCATGTAGGACTCAATCCCAGTTTTGGCATTTTCGTTTAAGTTCTTGAGCTGGCAAATATAATCAATATTTTCTTGTACGTTGGGGTCATAGAGTCCATTGCCGACTTCATGGCTGATATCCACATAACTGACCACTTGCAGATGATGGTTAGAGAGCAATTCAATCCATTCCGCTTTGGTAATTAGATAGGAAGAGTGC
This sequence comes from Roseofilum sp. Guam, assembly GCF_017746735.1. Taxonomy (NCBI): domain Bacteria; kingdom Bacillati; phylum Cyanobacteriota; class Cyanophyceae; order Desertifilales; family Desertifilaceae; genus Roseofilum; species Roseofilum sp. Guam. Next base: position 38,445 of record NZ_JAGHZN010000025.1, read on the forward strand.
GCTTCGTAGTCAATGGAGAAAGACGCATTGGAGAAAAAGTCAGCAAAGACGAGATGTCCGTTCTCATTCAGGTGGCGATCGATGTTATCAAAGAGTCCTTTTTTATCGGGAATATGACAAATAACTTCAAATCCATAGACTAAATCGTAGGAACCTGGAAAGTCATCTTTAGAACTGTCTCGACGTAAAATTTGGGCACGGTCTTGTAACTTAAATTTCTCGATTTTACCGCTTCCAATTTCTACTTGCTTGCTGGATAAGGTATATCCAGTTACGGATAAATGGGGATACTTGCGAGTGAGTTCAACGACATCTGTTCCATGACCACAGCCCACATCCAAGGCATTTTGACAGGCTGAGAAGTCGATGACTCTCCAGGACATTCTCCTCATTTCCTGTCGAGCGGCTCGTGCTATTTCGTAAGATTGGGTAGATTTTTCACCAATAAATACCCAGGAAAAGTCATTAATGATCTGGGGAAGTGCTGGGTAGTTAATGATCGCGTCTTCATCTTCAATGGCCGATAATTCATCATAGTAATCGCCCAGAAGCGTTTTCGATTCATTAGGGAGATTTTGACCCTTTTTCAACAACAGGATTTCTAAGGCTTGCAATCTTTCTGGAGAGAGTCGAGACAGTCGTTGACATATTTCAGCCAAATCTTCAAACTGATGCATAATGCATTCCCCTGTTTTTTGGTGATTTTCTTATGTTTTTTTAGGATTCTATTTTTAGTGAATTGTAGATTGTATTTCCTCCTCAGACATCTGTTCAACTTCAGTTAAAATCTCAGATACCTTTTCCCAACTACCAGCCAATAGGGAAGCAAAGATGGGGGATTGACTTTGGGTATTTAGAAACGCTTTCAGTTCGAGATTAGACATATTTTCAACCTGTTCTAAGTAATGTTGAAATTCCTGCAACTGACCACGTTCAAAAGCATGGATTGCTAATCTGGCATAATAATTAGGCATGATATCAGAAGAGGGCTTTTCTGCCAATTCCGATATTTCCACCCAATAAGGTTGGTGTTGAAAGGGATAGGTGGGTAAGATGGATTTTTGACGAGTATAAGGGCGATCGCAGCCGTTCCAATCGACTTTAATCCCTGTTATATATAACTGGCTTAAACTTGATAGGATTTGTTGCCAGTCCTGGATGGCGGGATGTAAGGATGGTAACCACAAAATTTCAGGCTCAGAAATGCAGTATCGTCCCATGCCTAATAAGATGGGTTTGGGGCCAATTTCGAGGAAAATTTTACATCCTTCTTGATGTAAGGTTTCCATGCTGGGGGCAAATCGGACGGGTTGACGAATATGATTGACCCAGTAACGAGCCGTAGCGATACTAGAGTCGGCGCGAGTTCCACTGAGATTGGAGATGAGGGGAATTTTGGGTACGTGGTAGGTGATGGAATTGGCGATCGCCTCAAACTCCGCTAATATGGGTTCCATTAACTGAGAGTGAAATCCATGGGAAACGTTGAGCGACTTGGTCTTAATCCCCTGGGACTCTAGCTGGTTACACCAATGGGTGATGGCGTTTCTGGCTCCAGAAATCACGACACTGGTCGGGCCATTAATGGCGGCAAGAGATACACTAGGGTCGGAGGCGATCGCCGCTTTAACGGTTTCTTCGGATGCCATAACCGCTGCCATTGAACCATCTCCGGGTAAGTTCTGCATCAACTTGCCCCGTGCAGCAATCAGTTTTAAACCGTCTTCTAAGCTAAACACCCCAGCGACGGTAGCGGCTACATATTCTCCCACACTATGACCCATCACCCAATTGGGTTTAATCCCCCAAGATTTCCACAGTTGAAAGAGGGCATATTCTAAGGCAAACAACGTGGGTTGAGTATAGGCAGTTTGATCTAAGAGAGCATCTGAATCACCCGTCTGAGGATAGAGAAGGTCTAGTAAAGACCAATCCAGTTCGGAACGTAAAATGGACTCGCACTGCTCTAAAGCTTGGCGAAAAATGGGTTGAGTTTCATACAACTCCTTGCCCATATTTAAATACTGAGAACCTTGTCCGGTAAAGAGGAAGGCCAGTTTAGGAGGTTTGGCCTCATTGTGCAGGTGTCCCGACCATCGATTTTGTTCAGAACCTCGCAGTTGATCGAGTAACTCTTGTCGATCCTGAGCCAAAAGTGCCAGACGATGATTAAAATGCGATCGCCCTGTATTAGCGGTAAAGCAAATATCAGCGAGTTTTAATTCTTTATGGGTTTCCAGATGGGTTGAGTAGCGCTCAATTAACTCAGATAGGGCTTTTTCAGTTTTTGCAGATAGAGTGAAGAGATGATAAGGACGCTCGAATTCCGCTTCACTTGGACTCGCTAGAGGCGCTTCTTCCAAGAGAATATGGGCATTGGTTCCACTTGCACCAAAAGAACTCACTCCTGCAATTCTCGTGCCTTCTTTAACTTCCCAAGGGGTGAGTTGGGTGGGAATATAGAAGGAAGTCTCTTGCCAATTAAATTTAGAGGTGGGTTGTTTCAAGTGCAGATGAGGCGCAATCTGTTGATGTTGCAACTGTAAGATCGCTTTCATCACGCCAGAAATGCCTGCGGCGGAAGCCAAATGACCGATATTCGTTTTCACTGAGGCGATCGCCAAAGGCTCCTTTCTCGCCCCGTCTTGTGCAAACACTTCTGCCAAAGATCTTAATTCAATGGGGTCTCCGAGGGGCGTTCCTGTTCCATGAGCCTCAATATAACTCACCTGAGAGGGATTCAGTTGGGCATTTCTCAAGGCTTGACGAATCACTTGTTGCTGGGAAGCACTATTGGGAACCGTAAAGCCACTGGTTGGCCCATCTTGATTGACAGCAGAGCCTCGAATAGTTGCTAAAATATTGTCCCGTGAGTCTAAAGCATCCGATAGACGTTTGAGGACTAACATCCCACAACCCGATCCCCAACCCGCACCATCGGCACGCTCGTCGAAGGTTTTACACCGACCATCGGGGGAGGACATTTGGGCTTGAGAGAGCCAAATAAAGCCATTAGGCAAGAGAAATAGGTTCACCCCACCGGCTAAAGCCATATCACATTCTTTTTGGCGCAAGCTATTACAGGCTTGATGGAGCGCCACTAGAGAAGAAGAACAGGCCGTATCGATCGCCATGGAAGGGCCAGTTAAGCCAAAGGTATAGGATAAGCGACCGGCTGCACCATACAAGGGTAAACCGGTTACTGCATAGGCTCCCATACTCAGGTCAGCGTTGGATTGTTTGGCAATCCAACTATATTCTGTGGCACTGATGCCCACAAAAACTCCGGTGGGACTCCCTTGTACTCTGTCGGGAATATTACCGCTCTGTTCTAAGGCTTCCCAACTGACCTCTAGCAGTAAACGATGTTGGGGGTCAATGGTCATCGCTTCTCGCGGTGAAATATTGAAAAATTGAGGGTCAAATTGGTCAATATTGTCCACGCATCCTGCCTCACGGGTGTACATTTTCCCCGGAGTTCCTGGTTTGGGGTCATAGTAGTCATTGACTTTCCAGCGATCGCCCTTGAGTTCGCTAATGCCATCGACTCCCTCAGATAAAAGATGCCAAAATGCTTCCGGAGTACTCGCGCCTCCCGGAAAACGACAGGCCATACCGACAATGGAGATCGCTTCCGTTTGGGCATTTTCCAGAGTTTTGATTTTATTTTTTAATCCTTCAATCACCAACACAGAGCGTTGCAAGGGGGAAAGTTCACTAGATTTACTCATCGTTTTCAAGTCCTAATTCTGCCCATTCTTGATTAATCAAATCTTCCATCTCCTGTTCAGAAAGCTGACCAACATCAACCGTTGATTCTTCAATCTCTCGTTCAAGAGACTGATTCGATCCCGATTCACTGATTTCTGCCTCCTCTCTATCCCAACCCATAACTTTTCGCCCGATATACTCCGCTAAACTCAAGATATTAGGAAATTCAAAAACCAACGTCGTCGGTAAAGCACAGTGGAAATCGGCTTCCAGACGAGTCTTGAACTCCACCGAGGTTAAAGAATCCATCCCCATTTCAAAAAAGCCTTGTTCAGCCCTAGGCATTTGAGTTTCTTTCAATCCCAAGACCCTCATCGTCTGCTGTTGAATATGACTAATGACTAAATCCATCCGTTCGCTCTCTGAAGCTTGATTCACCTGTTCCAGAATTTGACCCGTCTGCTCTTGACCTTCATGACTTAAAGATTGACTCTCTATCTCCTCTAGCAGTAATCTTTGTCTCCCCATCTCATAAAGCGGTTTAAAGATGCTCCAGTCAATATCGGCCACCATCGCTTGGCCCTGCTTCCTCTGTAACATCCGGGTTAACGTTAATTTCGCTGTATCAGTAGACAACGCACACACCCCTCGTTTTTTAAATTCTGTCAACTCTGTTTCACCCCTTAAATTGTCTACGGATAAAACTCCCCAATTCAGGGTTACACCCGATAATCCTTGGATTTGTCTGTAGCGGACAACACTATCGGCAAAATAATCCGATGCGCCTTGCTGTATCTGACCCGATAAACCCACTACAGAAGCCAAAGAAGAACAATTCACGAAGCAATCCAACTCGCGATTCTGAGTAATTTGGTGTAAATTCCATAGCCCTAACATACCACGATGGACTTCCCTTTTTAACTCAGAAAAGAGTTTTTCTGTTATGTTGGTCATATTACTTAAATTTAAGGTATAAATAATTCCCTTCAAGGAAGACCTATCCCTATCCAGTTCAGCAAAAACCCTTTGTACTTCCTCCCAACCCGTCAAGTCAGCTTGAATCAACCTAATTAGCGTACCCTGGTTTTGTAACTGATTAATTTGAGTGTTTTGATCCGGTGACGGTTGCTCAGGACTGATTAAGACCAAATCTCGAAACCCTTGAACTACCATCCACTCCGTTATGGGTAAACTCAAACCGCCTAATTCTCCAGCAACGATATAAGTAGCACTCCTGTCCAGAGTTTGAGATCTAGAGAATTGGCGATCGGGTTTAATCAATCGCTGAACATAACGAGATTGCCCTCGAAATGCAATGCGGTCTTCTCCTTCTGGAGTGTCAATTTCTGTGCGTAAAATTTGACTCGATTCATCCCAAGAAACCCGAGGATCTAAATCAATGAGTCCGCCCCAGAATTCTGGATGTTCCAGAGAAATCGTCAACCCCATTCCCCAGAGGAAAGATTGAGCTAATCCAGATAAAGATGAATCAGGAACAACCGGTTGTGAATCTTGTGTGGCGATCCATAAGCGGCAAGACGAGATCCGTTTAAGTCGAGAGAGACTTTGGACTAAATATAAAAGACTTTGAGTGTGCCAGCTTAGATTTTCTTTAATCGCTTCTGGACTCATTTGCTCTAAACCAGGACTATCTAATCCCCAGAGATAAACGACATGGGTTTGAGTGGATGACGATAAAGATAAAGAGGTCAATAGATCTTCAAATTCTTGAGGATTTTGGGGATTTATTCCCTCTCCCGGAACAACCAATCGATAGTTTTCTTGCCTAGAATCCAGGGTTTTAGCCAAAGCTTGACCTAATCCTTGTCGATCGGCAAAAATTAACCAGTTTTTATCGAGGGACGGATGAGAGCATTCGCTCGTTTTATCCGCTTGTCCAACGACTACTGCTTGCTGAGATAAGACCAAGGGCATCTGGTCAAATTCAGGAACAGTAATCGCTTGACTAAATCCCGTCTCTTGTAGCAGTTTTTTCCATTGTTCGCGACTCAATAACGGATAGTCAGGTCGCAGTTCTGTATCTTCAAATCTCCACCATCCTTCTAAGAGTCCAAAAATCAAATCCACCCATCTAATCCGAATATTCGCTTCTAATAAGATCAACAGTCCGCCAGGTGCTAAGAGTTGCCGCACATGGGATAAGGTTTCCTGTAAACTACGGGTAGCATGAAGGACATTAGCCGCAATAATAATATCGTAGTGATGGGACTCAACGCCTTGAGTATTGGGGTTAACTTCGATGTCGAGAGTTTGATAAGTAACAAACTTGTGATCTTTGAATTTTTGTTGGGCTTTAGTGGTGAATAAACTGCCCACATCTGTGAAAAGATATTGGGTTTGTTCGGGCGCAAAATGGGGGAGGACTGAGCGGGTTGTTCCTCCGGTTCCGGCTCCAATTTCGAGAATTTTTATGCCTTGGCGATCGGGAATGGTTTTCAAGCTGTTAACCACTACATTTTCGATCAACTCATTCATCACTTTAGCTGCTGGAGAGCCTTGATACATTTCAATGGCATCGGTAAAATCTCCTTGCGGAAAAACCAACTGCACCGGATCTACTGTGCCTCGTAAAACTTGGCTCAGTTGACTCGCACAACGCCCAAGCAAGGTTAATTCAGCTTTAGCCGTGGGATATTGATTGAGAAGGTTTTGATGCTGCCTCTTCGGATTCACTTCTGGCAAAGATTGGAGGACTTTCCAGTGGTGATTTTCCCGGTTTAAAATTCCCTCTTCTGCCAGGATTTGTAGCATCCGATTGAATAACCGAGAGGTGCTGGGAAGGATACCGAATCGATCGATGAGAGTTGCTGTTTCTAATTGCTCTCCTACGGGGTAAGACCAACCGATTTCCTGTAAGCATTGAATGATATAGTCTACACTCAAGGATTCTAAATGGGCAGAAATTTCGGTATAGTTCTGTAGGTCATTCTCAGCTAAAAGACGTTGAGACGTTGTATTGAGGGTTGAATATAAGTCCTGAGGAGAAGGCAAAAAATTAGCGGCTCGATCGCCAGAAAAATTGGCTTTTGGTTTCCAGTGTAGTTCGTAGAGCCAAGGGGCAAGCGGATCGGGTTCAACTGGACGATCTTGTGGATTGTTTTGATACTGTTTGAGGAAGTCTAGGAGTTTTGGCAGTAAGGCTACTTCGCTGGGGGATAGGTCACCGAACTGTTGCAAGTTTTGAGCTAAGATTTCAGGGGTTTCGGGAAGGGGAGGATTGGGGTTAACGGAACTCTGATGTTGAGTCAGAACTGAGGGAGCTGTTTGAAGCCAATATCGTTCTCTTTGGAACGGGTAGGTTGGTAAAGTGAGGGGTTTACGGTTCGGGAGGTAAGGGCGATCGAATCCTAACCAATCACCATTTACTCCTCGCACATATAACTGAGCTAAACTTGATAAGAGTTGTTGCCATTCTTGACCTTGAGAAGATAAGGATAGGAAGTAATTTTCTGGCTTTTGAGGAGTCGAGTGTTGTTCTGTTGTCGATAAACTTGGGGTTGGCCCGAGTTCGAGGAAGAGATGTTCTGCTTGTTCTTGTAATGCTTGGATTTTTTCCGCCCATGGATAAGGGAGTTGGCGGGGGGTTATCCAGTAATCTGGTGTGGAGATAGGGGGGTGGGATTGGGCGATCGCGAGGAGGGGAATATGAGGGGGCGAGTAGACGATCTCCTGAGCAATTGAGGTTAACTTAGTTGAGTCTGCTGTGATTAAACGTAATGCGTCTTCTAGACTGAAGACTCCAGCGACGCAAGCGGCGACATATTCTCCCACATCATGACCGAAGAGCAGATCGGGTTCAATTCCCCAAGACATCCATAACTGACAGAGGGCATATTCTAGGGCAAATAGAGCCGATCGCCGGATCGGTTGATGTTCGGGTTGGCTTTCTTCGGAGGGGGAGTAGAGGAATTGTGCGATCGAGCTGGGGAACTGAGAACTCAAGAGGCGATCGCATTCATCAATCGCTGCTTTGAAGACGGGGGACTGTTTATACAAGTTCTCTCCCCAGTTGCCAGACTCTAAAGGTTCCCCAGGAAAGAGAAAAGCGACTTTAGGGGATGACATTAGACTGGGAAGATTTCCGCTCCAAAGCTCAGGGGTTTGTTGTCCGGTTTGCCAGCGATACAGTTTTTCTTGTAGGTCTTGGAGACTGAAGGCGATCGGAGCGAGTCGATGTTCGAGGTGAGCGCGACCAGTGTTCAGACTGTAAGCCAGGTCTGCAAGCTTCATGTGAGGATGGGATTCGAGATGACGCTGCACTCGACTGACTAATTCTTGAAGTGCCGTTTCGGTTTTTGCCGATAGGGTGACGAGATGATAGGGACGGTCTGAGGGATGTATGGAGTAGTCTTGGGGATCTGGGGGAGGTGCTTCTTCCAGAATGACATGGGCATTGACTCCGGTAAATCCAAATGAACTCACGCCAGCATAGCGCTTTCCGGAAACGATCCAAGGGGTGAGTTGGGTCGGGACGGCGATCGCCGAATTGTCCCAATCGATTTTGGGATTCGGCTGATTAAAATTCAAATGGGGAGGAAGGGTCTGATGTTGCATCGCTAACACCACCTTCACGACTCCCGATATTCCGGCGGCGGCTTCTAAGTGGCCGATATTGGTTTTCACTGAGCCAACCCACAAGGGAGAGTCCTGGGAACGTCCTTCACCTAACACCGCAGCCGCAGCATTGAGTTCGATTGGATCGCCCAAGGAGGTTCCGGTTCCGTGAGCTTCTAAGTAACTGATCTCTTGGGGGTCGATCTCCGCTTGGCGTAACGCTTGGCGAATCAACCGCTGTTGAGCTTGACCGTTGGGAACGGTGAACCCGCTACTGGGCCCGTCTTGATTGACTGCACTGCCTCGGATGACAGCCAGCACTGAGTCACCATCTTTTTGGGCATCTGACCATCGCTTCAGGATCACGATCGCGCAGCCTTCCCCGCGACTGTAGCCATCTGCTGTTGCATCGAAGGTTTTGCACAGACCGTCAGCCGAGAGCATGTTAGCTTGGGAAGCGAGCAGATAGGAGGTGGGGGTCAGATGGAGCTTCACTCCTCCGGTGATCGCCATCTCACATTCTCCCAAACGTAAACTATTGCACGCTTGGTGAAGGGCAACTAAGGAAGAAGAGCAAGCGGTATCAATGGCTATGGCGGGCCCTGTTAATCCCAAGGTATAAGACAGACGACCAGCCATGCCCGAAAAGGTATTGCCTACCCCAGCATGGAGAGCGATCGGACTGTCTGGCTCTTGGGCTAAATGTTGATGGACTAATTCGGCATAATCTTGTCCATCATTGCCAATAAATACACCAACAGACTGTTGAGCTAACCGTTGAGGCACTGCACAGGCCCGTTCGAGAGCCTCCCAGGTGACTTCTAGAAGCAAGCGCTGTTGGGGATCGAGGGCCGTCGCTTCCCTGGGGGCAATGCCGAAAAACGTGGGATCGAAGCGATCGACTTCTGAGAGAAAGTTGCCGTAGGGAGTGGCAAGCCGATCGCCTACGGAGTCTAAATTCCAACGATCTGGAGGAATTTCTTGGCGCGTATTCGTTCCTGTGGCCAGCACTTGCCAAAATTGATCGAGGTCTGTCGCGCCTCCAGGAAATCGACAACCGATGCCAATAATGGCGATCGGCTCTTTGAGGAAGGAGGATGGAGGAGCCGATTGAGCGATGGTTGGCGCTGGATCGACGGTTAATTGTTCTGTCGCCAGATAGTGACTCAGTTGCTCAATGTTGGGAAAATCGAAGGTGAGCGTAGAGGGTAATCGAACGCCCAACAGACGAGTCAGATTTGTTCCTAAGTCAACGGCCATCAGGGAATCCATCCCTAATTCAAAAAAGCCTTGTTCTCGGTTCGGCAGTTGGTTGGAGGATAATCCTAAGACTTTGGCTACTTCCTGTTGAACGCAGGTGAGCAATAATTCTTTTTGTTGATGTTTGGGTGCAGCTTGAATCTGTTGTAGGATTTCTGACGTTTGTTCTGGGCTTGAGGATTGAGGCAAATCAACGGGGATCTCATCTAATAGCCGTCGTTGCCGTCCCGTTTGATACAGTGGGGCCAATATCGTCCAGTCTACATTGGCGATTGTTGTTTGGGGATTCCCCCTGTGCCAAATCTGTTCTAAAGCGGCGATCGCCTGTTGGGGAGATAAGGGATTGACTCCTCGTTTGCTTAACTCCTGTAAGTCTTTTTCCCCAGCCATTCCGCCTCCTGACCAAGGCCCCCAGTTCACCGATAAACCGGGTAATCCTTGAGCTTGACGGTAGTGAACTAAACCATTTAAAAATGCATTGGCCGCACTATAGTGAGCTTGACCGATTGAACCCCATACCGCCGCAATGGAAGAGAAGGTAACAAAACAGTCTAAGTCTAGGTCTTGACTCAATTGGTGCAAATTCCAGCCACCGAGTACTTTAGCCGCCATCATCTCTTGCAATTGACCCAGGGATATCTCTTCTATGGGTTCAATGGCGACGACTCCAGCGGCATGAATGATACCTTTGAGGGGGCGATCGCGACTCTGATGTTGTAGGATGAGCGAGAGTTGTTGGCGATCGCGCACATCTGCTAAAACAACCTGTACTTCAACTCCACCCTCTTCTAATTCCCGAATTTTAGCCTGTTTCTGGCCAGAAGGTTCGCGACGGCTGACTAATAGGAGATGTTTCGCGCCTTGATTGACCATCCATTGGGCCGTATGCCATCCTAACGCTCCTGTTCCTCCTGTAATTAAATAAAGACCATCTGGATCTAGAGCCACCGGTTTTGACTCAGACACCGGCAATTGAAGTAAACGAGAACAATAGATCTGTTCTCCTCGCACAGCCAAACGATCTTCCTTCTCCAGATTATCAATTAAATGCCATAATTTCTGCCCTTCATCCTCTTGTTTTTCCCCATTTAAATCCACTAATCCTCCCCACAATTGAGGATGTTCTAACGACAGCACTGTGCCCAATCCCCACAAAGGCGATGTTGCCACATTCACCCTTTCCGGAATCGGTAAAACAGACTGCGCTCCACGAGTAACTATCCATAATTTTCCTAAACTCGTGCCTTTCAGCAATGCTTGCACTAAATGTAAAACTCCACCACAGCCAAAATCCTGAGCTACTTTTAAACGCTCTAAGTTCAACTGCTCTGTTTGCGGAGCATCCAAGCTCCACAAATAAAGGATGGTTTCAAAATGCTGTCGCCCAGCTAATTGTAGATTTTCTAATAAGTCTGCAAAATCTTGCGGATGTTCCGGATTAACTTTGTATTCATTTTCTTCGATTTGTTCATAACCGCTTCCCTTATAAATCCAACTGACGTTCTTATTTTTTTCTCGCAGCAGAGTCCTTAATGAATCGCTCAAGCTTTGACGGTCGTCAACAAAAATCAACCAATTCCCTGGAGGACATTCGACTTTTTTTTCAAAAGGAGCAACCGGTTGCCATTGCAGATGATAAAAATATTGTTCCAAATCCAGACCTCGATCTTTCTGGATCGTTTTATCCGGCTGATCGGATTCAATCCAATAGGTTCTTCGTTGGAAAGGATAGGTCGGTAAATCAACTTTTTTTCGCTTATAGTCTTGCCAAAAGTGCAACCAATCGATATTCACTCCTTGACTATAGAGTTGCCCCAGACTCGATAAAATCTGCATAGAGTCTTCTATCCCAGGACGCAAAGAGGGCAGCCAAATTCCTTTAGTTTCGGGCAAACATTGACTCCCCATTCCCAGTAAAATCGGTTGCGGGCCAATTTCCACAAATACTCCATAACCCGTCTTATCTAACGTCTCCATACTTTGGGCAAAACGCACCGGCTCTCGAATATGATTCACCCAATAGGAGGCAGTGGCGATATCCCGATCGACTTTTGTCCCAGTTACATTAGAAATAATAGGAATACTGGGTTGATGATAGTTGACTTGACGAGCAATGCTGGCAAACTCCTCTAAAATGGGTTCCATTAACGGAGAATGGAACCCATGGGAGACCTGTAAAAATTTGGTTTTAATATTTCCTTTTGCTAAAGCTTGGGCGATTTTTTCGAGACTAAGCAATTCTCCTGAAATCACCACATTACTCTGTCCATTAATAGCCGCAATACTGACTTGATTTCCATAGGCTCTAATCCAATCTCTCACCCGATATTCTGCGGCTCTGACTGCCAGCATTCCTCCTCCTTCTGGCAACTTCTGCATCAACCGTCCCCGTGCGGCAATCAGTTTGAGTCCTTCTGCTAAATTAAAGACTCCTGCCACACAAGCAGCCACATATTCACCGACACTATGACCCATCACACTATCGGGTTCAACTCCCCAAGCTTTCCACAGTTGAACTAAAGCATATTCTAAGGAAAATAAGACCGGTTGCGTATACTGAGTTTGATGGAGGAGATCCGAAAGGTTCGGGTCTACTTCATCAGGATAAAGCACATCAATCAGGGAATAATCTAGCTCAGTCTTCAGGATGCGATCGCACTCTTGTATCGCGTTCTGAAATACTGGCTCAGTTTCGTACAACTGCCTTCCCATATTCAGGTACTGGGAGCCTTGTCCAGTAAACAAAAAAGCCAGTTTAGGTGCTTCTCCACTGCTGAGTATTTTCCCGACGCTGCTCTCTTCTTTCTCCTGTTCAACATCATGGAGTTTTTGTATCAGCTCTTGCTTGCTAGAAGCTAGAATGGCTAACCGATACTTGAAATGGGCACGTCCTGTATTAGCGCTATAACAAATATCATTCAGTTCTAAATCAGGACGATCTTGGATATGGTTTCTATATCGATTCACCCAGTCAGATAATGCGGGTTTTGTTTTCGCAGCAAGAGTCAGTAAATGATACGATCGCTCCGACTCTTGCCGGGGAGACTTCGCCTTGATCTGGGAGGCTTCTTCCACAATTACATGAGCATTACTGCCACTAAAACCAAAGGAGCTAACTCCAGCAATTCTGGATTTATTTTCAGTCGTCCATGGCATGACTTGAGTCGGCACTTGTACCGGTGTTTCTGACCACTCAATATAAGGATTGGGGTTTTGAAAATGCAAGTGAGGCGCAATTGTTTTATGTTGAAGCTGTAAAACAACCTTAATTAAACCCGCAATTCCTGAAGCCGCTTCTGCATGACCAATATTCGTTTTTACCGAGCCAATGAAGACCGGATTTTCTGGGGAGTGACTGTCTTTAAAAATCGCTCTTAAAGCCCCGACTTCAATCGGGTCACCTAAAGCCGTTCCTGTACCATGAGCTTCGATATAGCTGACTTCTTTTGGGTCTAGTTGGCTATTCTTGAGAGCTTGAGCAATTACCGCTTGCTGTGAGATGCCGTTGGGAACGGTTAATCCACTGGTCTGACCATCTTGATTGATGGCTGTTCCTCGAATCACTGCTAATACCTGATCGCCGTCAGCTTGGGCATCAGATAAACGTTTGAGGACAACTATTCCACAGCCTTCACTGCGCACAAATCCATCGGCTTTAGCATCAAATGTTTTACATCTGCCGTCAGCCGATAACATTCTGGCTCTAGAATGGTTAATATGAATTAAGGGTGAAATCAGACAATTCACACCGCCGGCTAGGGCGACATGACTTTCTCTATTTCTTAAGCTGGCACAAGCTAAATGTAGGCTAACGAGTGAGGATGAACAGGCGGTATCTACAGCAAAGTTTGGCCCGACTAATCCTAAACTATAGGACAGTCTTCCTGATGCGGTACTATTGGCATTCCCGCTAATCATATAGGCATCAATTTCTTTGAGGTCCCGACTCGCCAATTTTTGCAGATAGTCATGGGTACTAATGCCAATGAAAACCCCTGTTTTCGTTCCCATTAAATGTTGGGGATTAATGGTGGCATGTTCTAAGGCTTCCCACGTGACTTCTAAAAGCAATCGTTGCTGAGGATCGAGAGAGGTTGCTTCTTTAGCTGAAAGGTTGAAAAATTCTGCATCAAATTCTTTTAATGAGTTGACAAATCCCCCGGATTGTGTGTAGATTGTGCCGGGGGTTTCTGGGTTAGGATCATAGTAGTCTTTGAGATTCCAGCGATTTTGAGGAATTTCTGTAATCGCATCGGTTCCTTCAGATAAAAGGTTCCAGAAGGATTCTGGACTATTGACTCCTCCTGGAAATCGACAGCCTAGACCGACGATCGCAATTGGCTCTTGACGAGAGTTTTCTAGTTTCTTGAGTTTAGATTCTAATTTTTCGATCGCTAAGAGCGATCGCTGTAGAGGAGTTAATTGTCCTAGCTTGTTGGCTTTGTCCATGATGTACCCCCTAATCAATCGTCAAGTAGTGCATTCAATTTTTGATTAATCAACGCTTCGACTTCTTCTTCTGACAGGTCTTGTATTGGAGCATGTCGTTCTTCAAGATCCTCCTCTAGGGTATCCTCCTGTTGTTCGGCAATGGAAGATGGGCGATTGGCTATGGGTGAATTGGATAATTGTTCGAGCAGGTATTCGACTAACTTGTCAATTGTCGGATAGTCAAATGCAAGAGTCGAAGGCAGAGTGATTTCCAAACTTCTTTGTAGTTTATTACGTAATTCAACGGAAGTCAAAGAATCCATTCCTAGTTCAAAAAACTTATCTTCTAATCCAATTTCGCTAACGTTCTTAAGTCCCAGTACTGGGCCCATCTGATTCCGCAGATGAGAGATGAGCAGCGATCGCCGCTCTTTGGGCGTAGAATAGCTTAACTGTTGTACAATATTGGATTCAACAGTGGGTGTCACCTCAGTCACTGTGGCTTTCTGTTGCCAATCTTCCAAGAAGGGAGAATGGGCAATCCGATCTTCCCAGACAGACCAATCCACATTGACAACGCCCACTTCCGTTAACTCTCCAGTCAAGAGAATTGCTAAAGCCTCTAAAACTTCGTCAGGGGAAATAGCATTTAACCCCTGTTGTTGGAGACGAATATCTGCACCCCGTTCTGCTGCTTCTCCGACTTTCGATACGGTTCCCCAATGAATGCTTAATGCTGGTAGCCCCATACTGCGTCGATAATGAGCTAAATGATCGAGAAAAGCATTAGCGGCGGCATGGTTACTCTGTCCAGAAGAACCAAACAGAGAAGCAACGGACGAGAACAAAATGAAGAAATCTAAAGGTTGGTTTTTAGTAAGCTGGTGCAAATTCCAAGCCCCTTCTATTTTGGCTTTCATAACGGGTTCAAAACTTGACCAAGTTTGATTTTGCAAGACGGCATCCGAGAGCATCCCCGCCGAATGAATCACTCCTGCTAGGGGGTATGGGGAGCTATTAATGCGATCGCACACTTGGGTCATTGCGTCTAAATCGGATACATCCGCCCTTTCCACCGTCACGGAACACCCCGATTTCCTCAGTTGAGCTAATTTTTCTGCGGTTAACGCATCAGGAGAACGGCGACTGAGCAACACCAAATGTTGAGCGCCTTGCTCAATCATCCAACCCGCTACCAGCAAACCTAATCCCCCTAAACCTCCTGCAATCAGATAAGTCACCTCTTTACCGAAGCTGGGAGGAATCGATGGTGTAGCCACATCGTTCGGGACTAACCGAGAAACATAACGGCGTTGTCCTCGAAAAGCCACTTGATTTTCCCTCTCCCCTGAGTGGAGTTCATCAAATAAGTGTAATGCCTGATTCTCCACCGGTTCTGTTGGGTCAAGATCCACTCGAACGCAGTTCAATTCTGGGTGTTCTAAGTCAATCACTTTTGCCATCCCCCAGACTGGAGATTGGGCGAGTCCAGATAATAGAGGTTCAGACTCCGGAAGGGGTTGTACTCCTTGAGTTACGACCCATAATTTTGGCGGTTGGCTGTTCTCAAGTTTGACTAATTCTTGCACTAAGGATAAGGTCGCGCCACATCCTAATTTCAACCATTCATTTAACGGTTCTCTCTGAAGGATATCTCCCCTTTCCAGAGTCCAGCATTGCACCACTCCATATAAACTTGACTGTTGGACAACTTCAGTCATCATTTGTCCAAACTCTAAAGGGTGGTGAGGATTAATGGTAAATTCTGCTGCTGCGATCTTTTGATAGTTTTCTCCAGGAAAGACCAGTGTGCAAGAGTGTCCGACTGAACGTAAATGGGTCGCTAGGTGCTGACCAATTCCCTCTGGATCTGCCAAAATCAACCAATGCCGAGAGTCTGCTCGATCTTCGAGTCTAGCGGTTTCTTCTGCTTGTGCAATCAGCACCACTTGGTCAGAAGAGAGTTCTAATTGCCCAGATTGTTCAGGGAGTATGACCTGCTCACTAAATCCCGTTTCCTTCAACAGTTGCTGCCATTGCAGCCGATTGAGCAATGGATAATCAGGACGCAATTCATAATCTTGAAATCTCCACCATCCTTCTAACAGTCCAAAAACCAAATCTAGCCATAGGTTCTGAGTCGCAACTTCTAATAAGACAATGAGTCCTCCTGGAGCGAGTAACTGATGTACGTTGTTTAAGGTCTGTTTGAGGTTTTCAGTGGCATGAAGTACATTAGCCGCGATCGCGATATCGTATTGATGTAAATCAACATTCTGTTGTTCGAGATCGCGTTCAATATCTAACGTTTGGTACGAAACAAAGGAATAGTCCTGAAATTTTTTTTGTGCTTTCCGGAGAAATAGGGACCCTAGATCGGTAAAAACATATTGGGTTCGACTCGGTTGAAGGTGGGGGAGAAGGTAAGCGGTTGTTCCTCCTGTTCCTGCACCAATTTCTAAGATTCTGACCCCTTGGCTTTGAGGTAACTTTTCTATCACTTGGCTGACTGCCCGTTGGACAATCGTATTCATAGCCTGAGCAGTGGGAGACTCTTGATAGAGGTGTGTTGCTGCGGTCAAATCCCCTTCTGGAAAGACTAGCTGTACGGGGTCTATCGCTCCTCGCAATACAGCACTCAACTGAGAGGCACAACGGTGAAGAAGCGTTAATTCGGCAACGATATCTGGATATTTCTGTAATCTCGACTGATAAATTTGACTGGGATTTACGGGGGGTAGCTCTTGTACAACTTCCCATTGTTGCGATCTCTTTTTAAGTATCCCTTCTTGCACGAGAACTTGTAAAATCCGATTAAACAGTTGTTTTTGGCTATTGACGATCCCTAATTTTTGAGTAATTCTCTCTAGTGAAAACAGCTCTGTAGGCTGATAAGACCAGCCCATTTCATCCAAGGCTTGTATGATATACTCTATCCCGATTTTTTCTAATAGAGTCAGAATATTTCCTGGCTTTTCTTGCTTGAGTGCTAACTCACCCAAAATGGATTGACGTTCCATTTCTACCGGTTTGATTAACCGGGTTTGACCAAAACCTACTTTTTCTCGCCAATCTATAGAATAAAAATAATCATGAATGCCAGCTTTTCCTAACTCTTGTCGATGTTGCTTGACCAAACACTTCAGTAATTTGGGAAGTAAATCAACTTCATGAGGACTAAACTCTTCAACGGTTCTCAATCGTTCAGTTAAATGCGAGACATCGCCCTGATTCAATAAGTTAATAATTGACGTTCCTTCGTTAACCTCAGAATCTTCTATCCAATATTTTTCTCCTTGAAATGGATAAGTCGGTAAAGAAATTTTCTGTCCGGAGAAACCCCAACTGTCGTAAAATCCTAACCAATTTACCTTCGCGCCCTTTACATAGAATTCCCCTAAACTAGAGAGCATTTGTTGCCATTCTGGTATTCCTGGACGTAAGGAAGGTAAGCATAAACTGCCTTCCTCGGATACATACTCTCTTCCCATACCCAACAATATGGGTTTTGGCCCAATTTCCAAGAAAGTTTCATATCCTTGCTCACATAAGGTCACCATGCTTTGTGCAAATCTAACTGGTTCTTTGATATGATTAACCCAATATTGAGCAGTGCTGACTTCTTCTCCAGCTTTTCTACCTGTCACATTAGAAACCAAGGGGACTTTGGGCTGACGATAAGTTACTCCTTGAGCTATTGCTTCAAATTCAGCTATCATGGATTCCATTAATGGGGAATGAAAGGCATGGGAGACTTGTAGCGTTTTAGTTTTAATTCCGAGACTTTCTAATTGACTACAAATTGCTGCTAAAGCGTCTATTTCCCCTGAGATGACAATACTTCGTTGCCCATTGAAAGCGGCGATACTAACTTGTGTAGAATAGTTCTTTATGACTGCTTTGACTTGAGTTTCCGATGCTAATACAGAGACCATTTTGCCACCGGGAGGCAAGCGTTGCATTAATTGTCCCCGCATGGCAATTAATTTCAAACCCTCTTCTAAGGTGAAGACTCCGGAAATACAAGCAGCGACATATTCCCCAACACTATGACCCATCACAATACTGGGTTTTATTCCCCAAGATTCCCATAGTTTAGCCAAAGCATACTCTACAGCAAAGAGAGCGGGTTGGGTATAAGCAGTTTGGTCGAGGAGAGAGGCCTCTTGAGGCTGAGATTCATCAGGATATAAAACTTTTAAGAGAGGGACTTCTAGATAGGATTTCAGAATTGCGTCACATTCGTCTAAAACCTGGCGAAAAGTGGGGTGTCTTTCATATAACTGTCGTCCCATATTGAGATATTGAGACCCTTGACCTGTAAATAGAAAAGCCACGTCTTGAGATTGTGGGGACTGTGCGGTTCCTCGAATGACCCCGTAGGTGTAAGGTTGCTTTGCAAATTCTAAGAGTTTTTCCTCTAACTCTTGCTTAGACTCAGCCACGATTGCTAGTCTTTCTTCAAAATGCGCCCGTCCTAGGGTACTGGTATAGCAAATGTCTGCTATTTCAGATTCATCCTGAGATTGCAAATAAGGGATATAATTCTGGGCTAAGTCTTGCAGCGCGGGTTTGGTTTTAGCACTAAGCGTTAATAGATTGGATGAAGGAGCGAGTTCTATTTTTAGTTTGTCTTGTTCCGGCGGCTCTTCCAACACGATATGAGCGTTGACTCCTCCAAACCCGAAGGAACTTACTCCGGCTCGCCTAGGAACTATTTCTCCATTGTTTGTAATTAAGGGTTTCCATTCTTGAGTTTCTCTAACTAGATAAAATGGAGTCTGGTTTAAGTCTATTCGAGTATTGAGTTTCTGAAAGTTGATGGTTTTAGGGATTTGTTTATTTTTTATCGATAATAAAACTTTGATTAATCCCGCAATCCCGGCGGCTGCTTCTGTATGCCCAATATTCGTTTTTACTGCTCCTAGACCACAGTAGGGATTTTGTGGTGCTGGGATTCCATAGTGTTGATGGAGTTGTTTGAAACTCCGTTTGAGACTATTGATTTCTATGGGATCTCCCAAGGGTGTTCCTGTACCATGAGTTTCTATATAAGCAACGGTGTTGGGAGCAATATTAGCTTGGGTATAGGCAGCTCGCAAAACTTGAGTTTGAGCATAAATATTAGGAGAGGTTAAAGTTCTTGCTCTGCCCCCATGATTGACGGCACTTCCTTTGATGACACCATAAATTTGATCTCGGTCTAATCGGGCTTGTTCTAGAGGTTTTAATAGGATTATTCCGGCTCCTTCTCCTCTAACATAGCCATCGGCTTGGCTATCAAATGTTTTGCATTGCCCTGTTGGAGATAACATGCCGAGCTGACTGAATGATATATAACTGGTGGGAGTGCATAATATATTAATTCCACCTACAAGTGCCATCTGGCATTCTTGTGCTTGAATGGAATTGATGGCTTGGTGCAGAGCAACTAGAGAACTCGAACAAGCGGTATCTACGGGCACACTAGGGCCATGAAAGTTAAAGAAATAAGAGATTCTGTTAGCAATCATGCAGGTGTACGTTCCTGTGGCTGTATGTCCCTGAATATTGCCATTTTGATGTTGTATTTGATTATAGTCAGAGTTACAAACACCGATAAAGACTCCTATCTGATTTCCGGAGAGTTCTAACGGTGAATAACCCGCATCTTCTAAACAAGACCAACTCAATTCTAAGAGAATCCTCTGTTGAGGGTCCATTCGACTGGCTTCCCTGGGCGAAATCCCGAAAAATCCGGCATCAAATTTATCAATTCCTTCGATTAATCCGGACCATTTACTAATCGTTTTGTTGGAAGTCTCTGGAATGGAAGAGTAAAATTTGTCAATATCCCATCTCTGGGATGTGGTAGTTATACTATTGACTCCTTGGAGTAAATTAGTCCAGTATTCACGGTAGTTTTTTGCACCAGGGAAGCGACAGCTTATCCCCACAACAGCTATGGATCGCTCATGGTGATTGGTTTCGTTCTCATTCGTTGCAGAAATCATCTCTTCCAAGTCTTAAAGCCCAGCTCACCCACTATATAGCATAGGTGGGTACACGATGAGCGATCGCTCTCAACAGAAGCTTTAATTCGTCTATGATACGCATCCCAAGTGCAGGCGCTGTATTATAAGCGTCTTTTTTGATTTTCTGAAAAGTGTGGCTCTACCTTGGTAAGTTATAAGAGATATGCCGAAAACCCCAGTAATTCATTCCGGAGATTCTGGCTGAGGGCAAGTTTTAACTTGCCCGTCTTACACCCAACTGGCTATAATGCAAACTCCAGGGTCATTAAATCCTTACCTATGGAGAAAGCCTTTAACTACCGATTTTACCCCACCCGCGAGCAAGAATCCCTCTTGCGGAGGACTTTGGGGTGCGTAAGATTAGTTTACAATAGAGCGCTCCACGAAAGGACTCAGGCTTGGTATGAACGACAAGAAACAGTGAGCTATGGGCAAACCTCTTTCCTGCTAACCAGGTGGAAAAAACAAGAAGAATTAGATTTCTTGAATCAAGTCAGCAGCGTTCCCTTACAGCAAGGGTTAAGACATCTGCAAGCTGCATTCACTAACTTCTTCGCTGGCCGTGCGAAGTACCCCAATTTCAAGAAAAAACACCAAGGAGGTAGTGCCGAATTTACCAAATCCGCCTTTAAGTTTAAGGACAATCAGCTCTATTTAGCTAAGTGTGTCCAACCCTTAGCCATCCGATGGTCTCGTCAAATCCCTCAAGGATGTCAACCGAGTTCTGTAACCATTAAAGTGCACCCATCTGGGCGTTGGCACATCTCCATTAGATTTGATGAACCCACCCTCAAACCTTTACCCCCTAATGACAAAGCAATAGGAATTGACTTAGGTCTGAGTAGCTTAGTAATCACCTCAGATGAGGAAAAGATTCCCAACCCGAAGCCCCTCAAGAAACACTACCGTAAACTGAGAAGACTTCAGAAAAGCCTGTCTCGGAAACAGAAAGGTTCTAATAATCGGTATAAGGCGAGAGTAAAACTAGCTAAAGCTAACCTGAAGATAACCGATACTCGCAAAGACCATCTGCACAAGCTAACGACTCAACTCGTTCGTGAAAACCAAACGATTGTAGTTGAAGATTTAGCCGTTAAGAATATGGTCAAGAACCGAAAATTAGCCCAGTCCATATCAGATGCAAGCTGGGGAGAGTTAATCCGTCAACTGGAATACAAATGTCAGTGGTATGGTCGAAACTTAATCAAAATAGATAGATGGTTCCCTAGCTCTAAACGGTGTAGTAACTGTGGGTATATTGTGGAAAAAATGCCGTTAAATATTCGGCAATGGGATTGTCCGAAGTGCCAATCTCACCACGTTAGCGAAGCTTTCCGGAGGAATCGCGATATAAATGCAAGTAAGAACATTTTGGCCGCAGGACTTGCGGTGTCAGTCTGTGGAGCGAGTGTAAGACCGGAGTCGAGTAAATCGGCGAAGGCAACTGCTATGAAGCAGAAACCTAAATTGTGAGGTTTAGGAATCCCCGTGTCTTTAGACCGGGGAGGATGTCAAGTCAAAATGTAATGCAAGAATTGAAAATTAGTATTTCATAAGCAACTGATAAGATAAAACAATGTTAACTGGCTCAATCCTGCAAAAACTGCATACAGCCCACCAAAACACCCAACCCCTGAACTTTGGGGTCTATTACAAAAATACTTTGGTTGCCCTGTGTCATGCCTTAGAAGATTTTATTCTCCAATGTGAGGATCAACCCCTATTGATTGCAGCATTCCAACAGGGGAAATGGTATGAGCAAGAAGCAGAACGCTATCGAGAATTAGCCCAACGAGCTTCCGAAGTGGTGATTTTAGCCACTGAAGAGGCAGGATTTACTCAACATCCGACCAGTCAATTCCCTAATGTTCAATTAGTGGGTCTAGAGAGCCACGATCCAGTTTGTCAGGAATGGCATCTGATTATTATGTCCAACAACTATACGGCGATGGTCTTATGCCAAGAATTATCTGCTGCTGATTATGGAGTAAAAGGATGGCCAAAAAACGATTGCGAACGGAAATTTTATGGGTTTTGGACATTTGAACCGACGTTAGTGAAGGAAACGGTTACGTTAGTGGCCGAACATCTGCAAGCCTACGATCCAAAATTAGCTCAACAGCTCGGCGATCGCCTGCAAAACATCACCCCTAAACCTCCAGAAGCCGATCTGCTCAATGCTGTAGTCTCTTCTGTTGTAGACTATCTGCAAAACTGCCAAAATCAACTTAACCCTTACAATAGTGATTCCCCTCTCTATCAGTTTCAAGACCTGACGGATAACTTGCGCTCCAATAAAATTCAAGCCTTGTTGCGGATGGCTCAAGTCATTGACCAAGCCGATCTAAGCAACCCCCATGTAGCGACAGAAGTGGCAGCGCTCTCAGATGTCATGGGACAATTGCTGGATTTACCCGTGTGGCAAGTGAAACGCTTACGGTTAGCGGCTTTTCTCCATAGACTGCCCTGCTTACAAGGTCTCCCTGAAGCCCTCGATCCCTACCAAAGCAAACGGCAACAAGAACTTCAGGAACAGCTCTCAGACTTGCCCAAACCTTCGATTTTGCGGATGATGCCCCAACTTCAGGCGATCGCCCATATTATTAGTCATCAAAACGAACATTGGGATGGTTCTGGCAAACCGGAAGGTCTCGCCTACGATCGGATTCCGATTGAATCTCGGATTCTCAGCCTGATTGCGACCTTTGAACAGCAACTCCAGAGTCAGAATTCCCAAGAGGAGATCGCAGCCCTAGAATATTGCCAAGACCTGGCTGGAACCCAATTTGACCCCAAATTAGTGGAAACGTTGACCTTATTAGTGCGAGGAATGCAACAGGGCTTGCAACTCTCGAACTTGCCCCCTAAAATTGCTTCAGGCATCTGGTTACTTGATGAGAATCCCACCCCCCTTGCTTCCCTGAACTCAACCTACCGATGAATCGAATAAATACTATGGATTTAGATCTTGTTGCCCTTCGTGCTGGCCATCTCAAACACCTTCCAGGGGTAAACTTAGAAGATGAAGACCTGACTGAAGTCCAACTCCCGAATGCTAATTTAGCGGGAGCTAACTTAGTGGGAACGATTCTTTCCTCTGCTAATCTCAAAGGAACCCGACTCGACGGTGCAAATCTGATGGCAGCCCAACTGATTGGGGCTGATCTGCGGGGTAATTTACTCGGATCAAACTTAATGCAAGCAGATTTAACTCAAGCTGATTTACGAGGGAGTAACCTGAGAGGGGCTAACTTGATGAGTGCGACTTTAACCCAAGCTTCCTTAGCGGGGGCATTTCTCAGTGGAGCTAACCTAATCGGGGTTAAGCTACAAGGTGCAGATTTGCGAGGCGCTGACTTGCGAGGTGCAAATTTGAATAATGCTAATCTTAAAGGGGTTGATTTAAGTTATGCCGATCTCCAAGGAGCAAGCTTAACTCAAGCGAATTTAGAAGAAGCTGACTTACGTGGGGCGAATTTGATTGGTGCTAACTTAAAAGAAGCCCATTTACTTTGTGCAGAGTTAGAGGGTGCAAATCTGACGGGGATTATTTGGGAAGGCGCTTGTTTAGTCGGGACAAGCCAGAATCCGGGATAGGATTGTCAAAGGGGTTTTATGCGATTGCCTTGTTCTTCGGTAGACCTTAAGAATAGGGCAGTAGATGCCATAGAGTCATCCCATTTTTGGTTAAGAGTTCTATGCAGCACATTCAGTTTGAACCATCCCAATTTACCATCCTGGTGGTTGAAGATAATGCCACTAATATGCGCTTGTTGATTGAACTTTTGCTTGATGATGGCTATCAAGTAGAAGCAGCAGTCAATGGTCTTGAAGCTTTGGAAATAGCTGAACAAATCTGTCCTGATGTGATCCTTCTAGATGTGATGATGCCAGGTCTGAATGGCTATGAAGTGTGTCAAAAACTCCAGGACAATCCTCAAACTGCGGAAATTCCCGTGATTTTCATTACGGCGATCGCTCAGGTGGCGGATAAAGTTAAAGCTTTTGAACTGGGAGCGGTTGATTATATTACCAAACCGTTCAATATCAAAGAAGTCATGGTACGGTTGAAGGGGCATTTGATTCGGCGATCGCAGCATAAGTATTTGGAAGAAAAAATCACAACCCTAGAACAGGCCTTATCACACCACCAAAAGAATTAATCTATTGCCTATTCCCCATTCCCTACTCCCTACTGTTCATGTTCAGTCCCCCCCCCGATCGCTATTTTCCCAGAGCGCCTCTGTCACGACGGACAGCAGCGTTTGCTATAGATTTGGCTACGATTTGGCTCTTTTGTGCGATCGCCGGTAGGAGTTTGTTTTTACTAGCGTTTCTCTTAGCTTGGTTTACGGCTCGGATCTTTATTGTCCTCAAAAATAAGGGGCAAAGTCTGGGACGCTATGCCTTTGATCTGCGAGTGGTAGACCAAACGGGACGGACTCCCCTATTTTCTGACTTATTAAAACGCGAAGCCGTTCTCGGACTCGCCTCAATGTTGGCTCTGATCGGATTTAATGCTCTCAATCCAGCCAATGCCTGGTCACTGCTGTTAATCTTACCCCTAGGGGTCGATTGTGGCTGGGCCTTTGCCGAAACCAATTGGCGACAAGCTTTTCATGACCAAGTAGCAGGGACTTTGATGATTCAAACCCGTCGTGGTTATTCTTTAGATTTGAAACTCAAACAAATAGTTGCACAATTACAAAGACGTATGAGATAATAGGAAATTGTGTTTAATTAACTCTAAAAACTTTTAGCGCCCGTAAAGCTATGGCTAAGAATAAAGGTGTCCGCATTACTGTGACCCTAGAATGTACAGAGTGTCGCAGTAACTTGGCGAAGCGATCGCCAGGTGTCTCTCGGTATACAACCAAGAAGAATCGTCGTAACACGACGGGCCGATTAGAGCTGAAAAAGTTCTGCCCCCACTGTAACGCCCATACAACCCACAAGGAAATTAAATAACCTCCAGTTGCTTATTTTGAGTTGCTGGAATTAAGCCCATTGTCCCCAGAATATCAACCGAGATCAAACCTATGTCAAATTACTACAGAAAACGGGTTTCCCCCATTCAACCCAAAGAAAAAATTGATTACAAAGATGTGGATTTACTCCGTAAATACATCACTGAAAGAGGTAAGATTTTGCCTCGTAGAATTACGGGACTAACCTGTAAGCAACAACGTGCCCTAACAGCAGCCATTAAACGGGCGCGGCTGATTGCCCTATTACCCTTTGTCAACCAAGAAGGTTAAGCAGCGGAGTCGGGATGGGTAAAGTCAGCACATCCTATGGAGAAAAGTCGAACGGAGAAGAATTTCTGAACTAGGAAAGTTAACTCTGCCAAAGACTGGTAAATTAAGGCTGTGATGTTGTGAATCAATCCCTAGGATAGTGCTGTGGAGAAGGGAAGGCTAATTGAATTTAGACTCAATGGGGAACGGCGACTGGCAGTAGCCGATCGCCCAGAAGGAAAGAAAAATTGGGTAGTAATTGACGAAGGCGCTCATAGTCATACGATTAAGCGCCAACAGATTACCTATGAAGTGGCGGGAGAAGCTTATACCCCCTCAGATATTCCCCGGTTCCTCAAAGAAGTAGGGCCCTATCTTGACCCATCCAACTTAGAAGTAGCCTGGGAACTGTTGGTAGAAGCGGGGGAAGCAGTAACCCCCGAAGACCTAGCTCAGTTACTCTATAGCGATCAAAGTCCTCCCTTGTGTTATGCTGCCCATTGCTTATTGGTTGAAGATAAGCTTTACTTTAAGCAAAAGGGCGATCGCTATGAACCCCGCCCGAGTAGTTTAGTCGCGGAAATTCAGCACCAAAAAGAAGTTCAACAACAACGGCAACAGGAAGCCATTGATTTTCTTAATCGCATCAATCGGGCCCTAGCGGGAGAAGTGTTAGAGTGGACAAATAGCGATCGCTCCCGTTTAGAGGCGATCGAGAAATACGCTATCCATGGTAACAGCACAGAAGGGTTTAAGCCGTCGGCGATCGTTGGCGAAACCCTAACAGCGCTCAATCGTCCCGATACTCCCCAAGCCTGCTTCGATCTCTTAGTTACCTTGGGGCTATGGAGTCCCCACGAAAACCTATTTCTGCGGCGGAGTCAAATTCCAACTCAATTCTCAACAAAGGTACTCGAAGTGGCCCAAGGTTGCCTTCAAAATGCTCCGGATGACCCGGACTCCAACCGCCTAGACCTAACTCATCTTAAGGTCTATACCATTGACGATGAAAGTACCACAGAAATTGACGATGGTTTGAGCATTGAATACCTGGAAAACGATCAAACTCGCGTCTGGATTCACATTGCCGATCCCACAAGATGGTTAACCCCTGGAGATGAACTAGACCTAGATGCCAGACGGCGAGGCACTACCATTTATACCCCCACGGGCATGATTTCCATGTTTCCCTCAGAATTGGCTACCGGCCCCATGAGTTTAATTCAAGGGAAAGAATGCTGTGCCCTCAGTTTTGGTGTAATTTTAGATCAAGAAGGGGCGATCGCCGACTACACCATCCACGCCACCCTGATCAAACCCACCTATCGCCTCACCTACGACGATGTAGAAGAAATGCTCCATCTGGGCGTTCCCGCAGAACCAGAAATCGCCACCCTCGCCCAACTCGCCAAACTGCGGCAAACCTGGCGCACAGCCCAAGGCGCAATCAACATCTCCATGCCCGAAGCCTCCATCAAAGTCAAAGACGACGAAGTAACCATCACCCTCCTCGAAGATGCCATCTCTCGGCAACTCGTCGCCGAAATGATGATCCTGGCTGGAGAAGTCACCGGACGTTATGGTTCTACCCATCAACTTCCCTTTCCCTTCCGTTCCCAACCCCAACCTGAACTCCCCCCAGCCGAAGAACTCATGCAACTCCCCGCAGGACCTGTCCGCTCCTGCGCCCTACGTCGTTGTATGCCCCGCAGTGAAATGAGCATTACCCCCGCTCGTCACGCCAGTCTCGGACTTGACTTTTACACTCAAGTGACCTCCCCCATCCGGCGCTACATGGACTTACTGACGCACTTCCAACTCAAAGCCCATCTGCGGGGTGATCCCCTACCCTTCTCCGAAGCCAAACTTCAAGAACTCATGGCTGCCATTGCTCCCAGCACCCAAGAAGCGAACTGGGTCGAACGTCAAACCAACCGATATTGGGGATTGGAATTTCTGCGTCGCCATCTCGATCAAGTTTGGCAAGGTTTAGTCCTGCGCTGGTTACGGGAAAATGACAATTTGGCCCTGGTTTTATTAGAAGAGCTGGGTTTAGAAATGGCCATTCGCTTTACCAACCCGGTAGCTCCTGGCGATTATATCGAGCTTAAAGTCACCTATGCTGACCCCAGAGAAGATGTTGTCCATTTTCAGCATGTCCTAGAACCGGCAGCCTTAGAATCTTAATCTTTTCAGGGGATGGGTGGATGGGAATTGTCCCATTCTTAATACCTATACCCGTTGCTCACTCTCTCAGCCATAATGGAAGGGTATCTTCAACAGATAGACTTATAGACTTGGCACTTAGGATTCAACCAGTACATAGGGTTCAAACCAAAAGAGATTAACCCTAGAGAGCGTTTAGGAGCGTGTTCGGATATGGATTCAGTATTCAATCGAATTGGGGAATGGAATCCCCAATTATTAAGGGAGTTAAAAGGGAGACTCAAACCCGCTCCCCTCTTGTTAGCCTTGGGAGCGGCTGTTATCTTACAAGGTCTTCTGATCCTAATAGCCACGGAATATAATCATTATCAGGAGTTCTCCTGGTCAGTTATTTTCCATACCTTGGGTTGGATTATACCTTTAACCTTATGGATCTGTGGGGTCTTTTTAACAGGATCTGACATCGCTCAACTATCACTTCCTCAAGTTCATCAAGGCTCTCAAACGCTCGGTTCG